>JAILMZ010000046.1 GCA_024692105.1 Saccharofermentans sp. | reverse complement strand
GGTCCTCAATATCCTTAATCTCGGCGTGGGCGCCAAGTCGCTGCTCCTGATGATCCCCGTGATCATATTGATAGCGTTTATTGCTTCCGGCCTCACCTACAGCATCAAGAAAGCATCCACGGTATCGTTCATAACATTCGGTGCCGGTCTGGTCATCATGTATCTTTCCGGCGGTCTGATGCCTGTCGAATACATGCCCAAGTTCTTCCAGACGGCGGCACTGTACAGTCCCGTATACCATCTTATCCAATATGTTATGGGGGCAATGTTCGCATGAGACTCTTTATGAACAGGATGATAGTCAATATCAAGCGCTGCATGCTGAGTCCCTTCATGTATGTCATGGCAGCAGTACTCATTACCCTGGCATTATTCTGCATCCTGATACCCGAATCAGAGAAGTCCGCTTACCTTCCGGTAGCGATCCTGAACAACGATGACAACGAGAAGACCGAAGAGATCGTTGAAGAGATCTGCGATATGAGATCGGTGTTCAATTTCTACGAAGTAGACAGCGAAGAAGAGATGCTCGATGATCTCGCTCAGGGCAAGGCCAATACGGGTTTTGTCATCCCCGAGGATTTCCTTGAGAGGAGCGCAGGCATCAAGAAGCCTCACGAGATTGCTGTCATCACCACACCTACATCCGGCCTTACTTCGCTTGCCACCGAAGAGATCTTCGAGAGATTCTTCAGATACAACGCACTCCTTATCCTCGAGAACACTCTTGAAGATTACGGATACAATGAGGGCGGCGTCGATAATGCCGGTATCGAAGATATCTACAACGGCTTCATCGAAGGCGACGGCATCTATGTCCTGACAGGACTGCAGGGTGAGAAATACAACGAGATAACCAAATCGGAAAAGATCGAGATCCCTCTGTACAAGTTCGCGGGACTTTTCATATACGCCGCATGCCTGCTCGGTCTGCTGTCATTCCTTACCGATGTCGACAACAGGATCTATCTGAGATTCGGAAAGGTCCAGAGAATATACATGGCGCTCATCCAGATCGCGATCTATGCCGTGCCGATATCTGCTCTGTCGACAGTCTGTTTCCTTGCGGCAAACATCGAATTCTCTTTCGCGAAAGTCGTCTTGTATACGCTTGCCGTCATCGCTCTGTCCCTGGCCATCGGCGTTGTCATAATATTGCTCCCCTTCAAGGTATCACCGGCCAAAGTGCTCTCTGCGGTGCTTCCCGTATACCTGATACTTTGCTTCCTGTTCGGCGGAATACTCTTTGACCTTGCATCTTTCAGCAAGTTCCTCAAGGACATCTGCATGGTGTTCCCTCCGCATTACTTCTGATAACAATGTATAATAACAGCATCGGCATCGGTATATCCGTTGCCATGTCAGGAGGAAGTCATGAAAATATGCAATATCATCGCAGGAACTATGTCTGCGCTTATGCTCGTATCCTTTGCAGGATGCGATATGTTTACCACGACAAAGATAGACGTCGATTCGCTTGACGATATTGACGAAGAAGATTGGATCGATGCCCTTGAATCGATAGGTCTGACTGATTCGGACTACATTGCTTACGGCAACGATTCATTCTCATTCCCCGACGGCACCACGTTCGAGATCGAATCCGAGATCGATGCCGAGACACAGTGCTGCTGCTACTATTACTCCAAGTTTGCCAGCACGGAAGAAGCCGGCGAGCTCTATGAGTATTACGAGGAACTGTATTCCGACGTGCTCAGCAACACGGGCGGTAAGTTCAGCGGGTCAAAGGGTTATGACTCCACGGATGATTCCGGTTATATAGTCCTTAACGGCGACTTCGAAGACGATGACAGTTATTGTCCTTACTACGACATCCTCATCTGGAAGGATGACGTTGTCGTAATGGCTTATCTCGGCAACATCAACAGCAGTGCCGAAGTCAGCGGAGCAAAGAAAGAGATAGGAGAATTCCTGGACGCACTGGGTTATCCCAAGCCGTAAAACACGGAGGTATTTCTCATGCCTGATTATGATGTCGTTATTATCGGAGCGGGAGTTACAGGCTGTGCGGTCGCGATGGAACTGTCGCGGTACGACCTTAAGACCTGCGTGATCGAGAAGGACGAGGACGTCTGTTCAGGCACCTCGAAAGCAAACAGCGGCATGGTCCACGCAGGACATGATGCCGTTCCCGGCACACTCAAGGCAAAGCTCAATGTAAGAGGCGCCGCCATGATAAGGGAGCTGTCTGCAAGCCTTGATTTTCCTTTCAAGGAGAACGGCTCGATGGTGGTCGCTTTCGGCGACGATGAAGACTCAAGAAAAGGCCTCGAAGAACTCTTAGACCGCGGCATTAAGAACGGCGTAAAAGACCTCCGGATAATAACGGGGGACGAAGCGCGCGCGCGCGAACCTAACCTCTCGGAAGAAGTTAAGCTCGCACTGCTCGTGCCTCACGGCGGTATCGTCTGCCCGTTCCTCATGACTGTCGCTTTCGCAGAGAACGCGGCAACTAACGGCGTCGAATTCAGATTCCTTACCGAGGTCACAGACATCTCGGGAACAGACGGCGGCTATCTCCTCTCCACCACAAAAGGAGACATCAGCGCAAGAGCCGTCGTCAACTGTGCAGGTGTATACGCGGACAGATTCCACAACATGGTATGCCCCGACTCACCTATACACATCACGCCCAGGAGAGGCGAATATGTTCTGCTCGACCACGATGCCGGAGATATAGTTTCTTATACGATCTTCCAGCTTCCAACCGCGAAAGGCAAAGGTGTCCTCGTGACTCCGACCGTGCACGGCAACATCATGGTCGGCCCTAACGCGGAAGACCTGGATGACAGGGAAGATACCGCGACAACGCTCGAAGGAATGGATTACATAAAGTCGACCGCCAAGTTGTCGGTGCCTTCCGTTCCCTGCGGAAAGACGATAACTTCCTTCTCGGGCCTGCGTGCGACGGAAGACGGAAAAGATTTCGTTATAAGGGAGGCAGCAGAAGGTTTCTTCGATGCTGCGGGAATTGATTCTCCCGGACTTACATCCGCTCCTGCGATCGGCGAGATGATAGCGGAAATGATATCCGCAAAGTACGGAGCTTCGCCCAAGCAGGACTTCACATCAACACGCAAGGGCTTCGTAAAACCTCTGGAATTAAATCCGGAAGAAAGAGCCCGCCTTATACGGGATAACCCCGAATACGGCAGGATCGTCTGCCGCTGCGAGAACGTCACCGAAGGCGAGATAAGAGATGCCATAAGGCGCACTCCCGGAGCAAGATCACTTGACGGCATCAAGCGCCGCGTACGCCAGGGCATGGGCAGATGCCAGGCAGGCTTCTGCACTCCCCGCACGGTAAGCATCCTTGCAGAAGAGCTCGGCATACCCGAAGAAGACGTCTGCAAGAACCGCCCCGGTTCTGAGATCCTCATGCAAAAGGAGGATACTGCAAATGGTTAAGCGGAATATAGTCATAATCGGCGGCGGACCTGCAGGTCTTGCGGCAGCGGTATCGGCATACGATGCAGGCGAAAGGGACATCCTCGTCATCGAGCGTGACGACCACCTTGGAGGCATACTGAACCAGTGCATACATAACGGATTCGGCCTGCACACTTTCAAGGAAGAACTCACAGGCCCCGAGTATGCGGCAAGGTTCATATCACAGGTAAGGGAAAGGAACATCGAGTGCAAGCTCGATACCATCGTTACGGATGTCTCCGAAGACAGGCACGTCACTTACATGAACGGCGCAGAAGGCGTCGTAACGGTCGAAGCTGGTGCCGTCGTGCTTGCCATGGGTTGCCGTGAGCGTCCCAGAGGCGCGCTAGGGATTCCGGGTTTCCGCCCCGCCGGCGTATATACCGCAGGCACTGCCCAGCGCCTCGTTAACATCGAAGGAAAGTGCGTGGGAAAAAGAGTCGTCATCCTGGGTTCAGGAGACATCGGTCTCATCATGGCAAGACGCATGACATTGGAAGGCGCGAAGGTCCTGTGCGTTGCAGAGCTCATGCCCTACTCCGGCGGACTCCAGCGTAACATCACACAGTGTCTCGATGACTTCGGCATACCTCTTCTTTTGAGCCACACCGTCTCGAAAATATACGGCAAGGAACGCGTTACCGGCATTGACATCTCTGAGGTCGCGGAAGACCGCAGCATCATCCCCGGCACCGCTGTCCACTACGACTGCGATACCCTTCTGCTCTCCTGCGGACTTCTCCCGGAGAACGAACTCACGAGACAGGCAGGCATCGATATCAACCGCGTTACCGGCGGACCTGATGTAAGAGATGACCTTGAGACGAGCATAGCGGGCGTTTTCGCGTGCGGTAATGTCCTGCATGTGCATGACCTCGTGGATTATGTCTCGCAGGAAGCAATGCGCGCAGGACAGATGGCCGCGCAGTATGTTGCAGGCAACAGTCCTTCCGAAGGCTTTGACCTCCAGGTGGTCACGAGCGGCGGTGTCCGCTATACGGTACCGCAGTATATCTCGCCTGCACAGATGGAAGACAGTCTCACGGTAAGGTTCAGAGTGGACATGGTATACAGGGATAAGAAGATCGCAGTATATCTTGGAGACCGCAAGATCCGCGAACAGAAGAAGAACATCGTCAAGCCGGGCGAGATGGAACAGGTAGTGCTCCTCAAAAAAGAACTCGAGGGCGCATCGCCTGAAGACACGATAAGGATCTGTCTGGAGGACTGAAATAATGGAAGAGTATAACCTTACCTGCATAAGATGCCCGATGGGTTGTTCCCTGAAAGTCTCCGTGAACGGCTCTGAAGTGACCGTAACAGGCAACACATGCCCCAGAGGCGAAGATTACGGCGTGCAGGAAGTAACTGCGCCCGTAAGGACCGTAACATCGACAGTCCCCGTCGAAGGCGGAGAGATCGCCGTTGTGTCGGTAAAGACGGCAGGTGATATTCCAAAGGATAAGATCACAGACGTCATGAGCGACATCAAGAAGGCCTGTGCCAAGTCGCCGGTCAAGATAGGCGATGTCATCGTAAAGGATGCCGGCGGGACCGGCACTGATGTTATCGCCACCAAAGATGTACTGCATGAATAAGGCCCTAATAACCCCTGAATGCCGGGTAATGCTATAATGGGCATGTTTTTTCATTGAGGGTTTATGGGCAACAGTTTAAAAGACAAGAAAATAGATACTCCCAAGCTGGTCTTGTTCGTGCTTACCGAGATCTTTACGGTCATATCTCTGATCATGATCTCCATGACAGGCGAATGGACGCGCACTGCATTGACGGCACTTACCATAGCGTTTGTTCCGCTTCCGTTTTTGGTGGAATACCTGTTCAGGCAGAAACTTACTCTTCCCGCCTTTATCATCGGCCTGACCTATTCCATCGGACCCATGCTCGGACACACATATGATCTTTACATCAGCCTGCCCTTATGGGACAAGTTCCTGCATCTGTCTGCCGGGATCATCTTTTCTCTGCTGGGTATCGAGCTGGCAAGAAAGCTCTGCCGCGGAAAAGATATCGAAGTCAGTTTCTGGCTTCTTGCCCTCTTCGGACTTTGCTGCTCAATGGCACTGTCGGTCGCGTGGGAATTCGTCGAATACGCCTTGGATATGGGACTCGGTCTGGATACTCAGACAGATACCGTGATCACTTCGATCTTGTCCGTAAAACTGAATCAGAATCCGGAGTTTAACGGGGTCATCAAAGACATAAATGAGGTCGTCGTTAACGGAAAGCCTCTGGGTATCGGCGGCTATCTTGATATAGGCCTTCATGACACGATGCAGGATCTGATGATAGAATCTCTCGGTGCATTAATAGGCATGCTCCCCATCATCATCAGGAAAGGCCGTCACACAGTATTCCGCAGAGAAGTAAAAGCCTGAGAAAAACCGAAAGTCAGATCAGATGGTGTAGAACCACACTTCGCCCTGATCGATATCCTTGGTCTTGTGCTCGCTGTCGTTCTTATACTCCATCTCAAGGTTCTTCATGCTGACTCTCGAGTTCGCATCGATGGAACGCGTGATGAAAGTATTGCCTCCGACTATAGTATTCTCACCGATGACCGTCTCGCCTCCGAGGATCGAAGCATTGGCATATATCGTAACGTTATCGCAGATGGTAGGATGACGTTTCTTGCCTGAGAGCTTCTGTCCGCCGCGGGTCGAGAGAGCACCTATGGTGACACCCTGATAGATCTTTACGTTGTTGCCGATGATCGAGGTCTCGCCTACTACGATACCCGTGCCATGGTCGATGAAAAAATACTTGCCGATGGTAGCGCCCGGATGGATATCGATACCTGTCTCCGAATGCGCATACTCCGTCATGAGACGGGGAAGGATCGGTACATTGAGCAGATAGAGTTCGTGCGCGATGCGGTAGACCGTGATCGCCATAAGGCCGGGATATGCGAGGATGATCTCATCGAAATTGCCTGCGGCAGGATCTCCGTCCAAAGTGGCAAGAAGGTCTGTCTCTATGTATTCCCTGATGGTCGGGATCTTCTTGAAGAATTCCGTCGTGATGCGGTAGCTTTCCTTATCACGCTCATCATCCGAAAGCTTGTCTTCGTTCCTGGTATAATCGAGCGCTCTGTATACCTGTTTCTTAAGATGATAGAAAACATCTTCGATGGTAACGGCAAAACTGTTCTTCGGATTATAGATCTTATATGTACGGTCACGGAAATAACCGGGATATATGATCCTGAAGAAATTCTCGACCAGTTCCCTTACTTCATCCTTGTCCGGATTGCTGAACAGCTTGATGGCATCGATATTCTTACCGCCGTCAAAATCCGAGATGATGTTCTTGACTATCTCATTTATCTCATTGTCATTAACATTACTGTCCATAACAAATTACCTCGTTTTAAAAGTTGGTGTAATTATAGCATGCCCTTATTCATCGGGATAATCCCAATAAGCGCCCTTGTGGAAGTTCTCGTTGCCGAGAGGCTTGACCGTCAGCTTGAACATAACGCATCCGTCCGGACAGACGATGGTCTTTGTATACTTGTCGTCGCCTCCGAGGTTTTCCAGGTCACCGCCGCTCCTTACCGCTTCCATAAGAGGATAGAGCATCATTATGGTCTTAGAACAGATTCCCTCCCCGTCCTGGTTAACGGGACATCCGTATGTGCACTTGTATGTATCGCCTATCTCTTCACCATTGCGGCAATACCTCTCGGTCTTATTTCCGCGCACGAAACCCGTTACCTCGACGGTAAACTCATACTCTTCGTCATACCACTTATGCATGCTCTTTCTCCTTTATTATCCGTATATTCCAAAAGTATCAGAAAAACCGCAAATTGAAAATAAAAACTATTGCAGGAGGTCAGATTGCGTGGTATAGTATCGCTCACAATCGAATAAAAACCGGTCAAAAGCCGTTGTTTTGAGATCAAGCCGAATGGTTCGGAGTACTCTGCCCATTCGCTGATACCAAAGCAACGGTTTTTGCTTTGCTGTCACGACCCGCACCTTGACAATTGCCCCGTGAACGAACGGACGAGCTAACCGGCAAGTACCGCCACGATGTGTTGACACCGGCAACACGGAGCGGACCAAGGGATGATCTCAGTACTCCGCGGGGATTTGGTAACCAATCGGCTTCATTAATGAAAGTGAGGTGACAGTAAATGACAAACATCATCAAAGGAAAATTCGGAAAGAAGATCGAGCTTTGCACGATCGACAGGCCTTATGTCTCTGCCGAGACCGCATTCAAAGTCTTAAACTACGGTTCGGCCCTTACGGGAGACGATCTTCTCGGACTGCAGTTCGTTTCCGGCAGTAGCGGAGACCTTGATCTCTACGCGGTCACTGACAAGAAGCGCACACTTAAAGACGGTGACCTTGACTGGATCTTCGATGGATATGCAAAGACATCGGAAAGCCCCGTCTCAAGCGTATTGTTCGGCGGAGAAGACCGCAGCTTCTATGCCGTAACCGTCAATGCGGAAGGCATGTCTGAATCAGATCCCTGCACCGACAGCCGCTACTTAAGCGAACTGTTCAGCGTGATGAACTCGTCCGGCATCCGGATGCAGATCATCGCAAGCAAGACGGTTAAGTATTCCGGCAGGATATTATTCAGCATACCCGGAAAGATCACGGCAAGGATGTCCGCCCTTATATGCATGGCATTCGTAGATGCCGACATCGTCCCGGCAGATAAGGTCAGGAATGATTACCTGATCCCGGCATTTTATATGGAGTCTTGTGTGAGTTCGATCCTGAGGCAATACCATAAAGACTTCCATGTGGAAGAACTCTTCGATCCTGCAGATCTCACGATACCCATCGAGGCAATGGACTTCTCCGTCCGTACTTACAACTGCCTTAAGAGAGCTTCCATCAACGATTCAGACCAGCTGCTTCAGATGACTTATTCCGACCTGATCAGGATCCGTAATCTCGGCAAAAAAGGCGCCGATGAGGTAGCGGAAAAGATCAGGACCATGGGCGGCGAGAACTCTCTGTTTGATGACATTGAAGATGACTCAGGTGACAAGCCCAGATGCTATATGCAGGAACTGGAAGATCTTATCGGTCTGGACGACATAAAAGAACAGGTCATCAAGATAGTCTCTTTTGCCCGCATGAAAAAAGCCATATCCGACTCAGGCGGCTGCAGGCTTTCCATGGCACTTAACACATGCTTCATGGGCAATCCCGGAACGGCCAAGACAACAGTCGCAAGGATCCTTGCAGGTATCTTCTGTGATATCGGTCTGCTCGAAAGCTCCGAGGTCATAGAGGTCGGCAGGGCAGATCTTGTCGCGTGCTATGTCGGACAGACCGCGCCTATGGTAAAGCGCGTTTTCGAGAAGGCAAAGGGAAAGCTCCTGTTCATAGACGAAGCGTATTCTCTGGTGGATAACAAGGAGAACAGTTTCGGAGACGAAGCCATCAACACGATCGTGCAGGAGATGGAAAACCTCAGGGATGAAACGATAGTCATCTTTGCAGGCTACCCGGATAAGATGGAAAGCTTTTTTGACCGCAACCCGGGTCTCAGGTCACGCGTTCCGTTCAAGATCGAATTTGCGGACTATCCTGCTGATGTCCTGGTGAAGATCGCAGAACTCGAAGCAGCAAAAAGGTGCTTTACCATAGCTCCGGAAGCAGGCGGGAAAGTGCTTGCTCTCTGCAGCGAAGCGGCATCCCAGCCGGAGTTCGGCAACGGCAGGTTCTGCAGGAATCTCATCGAGAATGCGATCTTAAGCTTTGCTCACCGAAACTACAGTTCGGAAGAAGTTTCTGATACTCCTCCCGCATTCGAGCTTAGCGCTGAAGACTTCACGATGCCGGACGGCATCAGCAAGCCAAAGCAGGAGAGGCATTTCGGGTTCGCATTAGGAGAGGTGCCGGCTAAGGCACCTCTCTGACGTTTATCTTGTGAAGTTCGTCCAGACGCGTTCTTCCGTCTCCGGAAGACCTGCCTGTTCTTTGCCCATGGCAATGCTCTTCATGAGGAACACCATGTTGCGCGCAAGGACACGCATTACCTGCCGTCCTTCATCATCCACGCTTCCTTCACCTGCTTCCCAGCCGTATATGTTATTCCAGTACTGGCTGGTCGCCACGGGCATGTTGGACAGCGTAAAGAACTTATTCAGTTCATCGAAAGTTGCAGTGCATCCAGAGCGTCTCGCGCTTACGACGGAAGCACCAACCTTGAAGCTCTTATCCGAATGATTGCTGTAGAACAGCCTTTGGAGAGCTGACATCAATGTTCCGTTAGCGGAACCGTAATACACCGGGCCTCCGATAACAAGCCCGTCCGCTTCTTCGAGCTTCGCGGCAAGCTCGTTTACGATGTCGTCGAAAACGCACTTTCCGGTCTGCCTGCAGGTCTCGCAAGCAATGCAGCCTCTGATATCCATCTTTCCTATCTGGATATTCTCATACTCAACATTATTCTCATCGAATACCTTTTCCATCTCGCCGAACGCAAGCGCGATGTTCCCGTCCTGTCTCGGACTTCCGTTGATCATAAGTACTTTGAATCTCTTATCCATATAAACTTCTCCTGTAGTGCGGATCAGTATCCGATCTTGGTTAATACGGTGTCGAGAAGTTCCGCATTCCTGAGCGAGAATTCCTCAGTGATATAAGGTTTCTCTCCGTTTTCGATACATCTGCCGAGCTGTTCGATCTCAAGACTGTAATTATGTTTTGCATCCAGTTTGCGCTCGATCGTTTTGCCTTCTGAAGTGATGGTGTAGCAAAGTTCTCCCGCCTGGTTGAACTCGACACCTGAATTGATGACACCCTTGGATCCGTGAACATAAAGTATGTCCTTGCGTCCGTCATGCTGAGGATCAAATACCATGCCGACATTGAATGCCGCTCTAATCCCGTTCTTGAATCTCATGAGTACGGAAGAGAAAACATCAACGCCCTTATCATTGAATTCCGCATTTGCAAGGACATATTCCGGATCGGAATCAACGAGCGAGAGGATCAAAGTGGTGCAATAACAGCCGAGGTCATAGACCGCGCCTCCTCCAAGGTCTTTGTAGATACGTATATCGTCAACATAACCTTGCGT
This sequence comes from Saccharofermentans sp., assembly GCA_024692105.1. The sequence continues at coordinate 18,991 of JAILMZ010000046.1, read as the reverse complement.
GATGAATGCGGACTGGATGTAATCGACATCACCGATTATGCCGCTTTGGATGTCACTTTTCACAGATGCGACATACGGGCTGTGAAGATACGCATAGGCTTCCATGAGGATCACATTATTTTCTTTTGCAACGTCAAACATTTCCTTTAGTTCGCTGCTGTGTAACCCCAGCGGTTTCTCACACAGAACATGCTTTCCTGCCTTAAGAGCTTTGATTACCCATTCCTTGTGAAGACTGTTCGGAAGAGGAATATATACAGCCTGTACTTCCGGGTCTTCCAAAAGTTTGTCGTAACCTGTATAAGCCTTTGCAAAACCGAACTCATCTTTGTAGCTTTCAGCCTTTGCTTCATTTCTTCCTGCAATCGCATAGAGCTCACAATTATCAGCAAGCTTCATACCGGGAATCGTGCATCCTCTTGCGATATTGGCAGTACCTAAAACGCCCCACTTAACAGACATTGATCTCTCCTCCTTTACATGCTTGAACTGCCCTCATCATAGCACGGCAGTATCAGTCTTTTACTGTGTTTTAACGCATCGGGAAAAGATACCAAATGAACAGTATATAAAAGCGATGATTAATAAAAAAGACGACCGGAAATATATCCGATCGTCTGTGGCGGAGAAGGAGAGAGAGATTTTTCTTGAATCAATAACTCTACGAAACCCTTCACAGCAGATATATTTGTTACATTAAATCTACACACACCAGCAATTCAAAAATATGTCACAAATCTATATGCTCCAACGTTATATAGAGTGAAAGGCAAGTCGCGACCTTATCATCAGGAAAGGATATCTATTTGAGTATGAACCGGAAGGATTCCGTACAATTCATTGAAAAATGCTATTCGCTATATGAGCAAAAGATGTACAGAGTTGCTTTCTCGATCCTGAATGATCCGCATGCAGCTGAAGATGCTGTTCAGGAAGCTTTCTTGAGACTCATGAAGAGTAATAGGACATTTGATGATGCTGAGTCAGATGACTGTAAGCGATATATTATCTCGGTCATCAAGAGCACGGCTATCAGTATTTATAGGATTAGAAAGAGAGAATCCAAAGTATTATCTCTCTCTGATCTAGAAGGAACATTGGAAAGCAACAATAATGAACTGGATAGTAAAGATGCATCTGATCTGAAGAGTATCTTGGATGAACTCCCTGCAAAATACAAAGATGTCGTCCAATGCCTGGTTATAGACAGCTTGTCTGTCCGTGAGACCTCATCAAGACTACATATCTCTGAGTCTTGTGTGCGCAAGCGTTTCGAGCGGGCAAAAAAGAAACTCAAAGGAAACGTACGATTATCAGATATTTAAGGAGCAATGACCATGAGAAAGGACAGATATTACATTTCAATCGACGAATTCGATGCACCTTGTGAGATACATGAGTTCTCTGAAGGGTATAAAAAGACAAGGGAGCGCAATAAACAGAAGTATCTGTACAAAAAGCCCCGGACTATGAAAATAGCATCTATAGCAGTTGCAGCCGCTGCTTTGTTTGTAGCTACACCTTTTGTTGTAAATGCTGCAACGAACGGTGAATTCTTCGAACGCATATGGGGAATGCTTGGTAAAAATAATGTTGAAGCTCATCAGGAACTTGTCTATGAAGCCGAAAAAAATACTTACTACTATGTTGATTATCCGGCTAGAGAGTATGTAGAGTTGGATCCCGAGGCCGCCGAAGCTTTGATCGGAGACTGTGTTGAGTATCTCGACATATCGAAAGAGGTCGACGGAACAACGATTACCATTCTTTCTGCCGTAAGGGATGACAATTCTGCAGTAGTCGAACTCTCTTTTGAAAAAGAAGGTGGCGTCGACGTCTTGAATTACAGTCAGTTGGATAACGAATCCAAGGGTGCCTGGTTTTCAGATGAATCCACATTCTGGCTCAACATTGGTTATGGAGGAAATATGTATGTGGATCTGGACAGATCAACAGATGAAAAGGTTTATTGTTACTATTATGTATCGTTGAACGCTTTTGGAGCAGGCAACTTAAGGATGGAGATCAATCAGTATCCTTGCACATTGGGAGAAAGAAATGCTTTATCAATGGAAGAGAACGGCGATGAACTGATAGGTGCTATCGAGAGCGAGAAAACAACCATCTATGTTAACATTCCATGTGAGAACCGTTTGGAATCAACTGAATTTGTAAATAGTGACGGTGGCATAATCGAACTCTCCCCTATCTCGATGAATATAGATATGATGACAGGATTAGGGTTCACGGCAGCGGAAGCGTATGATCCGGGTAATGTTAAAAAGATTTGTATTACATATAATGACGGCAGTACGTACACTGTTATTGAACGTGACGAGCTATATATTGAAAACATAGGCTACAGCTGTGGAAGCATCAATAATGAATATCTCCTGTTGTTCAACCGCCTTGTTGATACGGATAATGTCTTATCAATTACGGTAAACGGCGTCGAATATACGCGATAACATAGTAAACATAGGTTTCGACTTCAACATTATTCAGAACAGCAAAACAGGCCCCGCGCAAAAGACGCGAGGCCTGTTCTTCAGATAATCACTTTAACAGCGGTAATAACGTGAACTCCAGCGTACGGTATCTCTGCTTAGTCGATATCAGATTATGCCGTCTGAGATTTCTATGCCCTCCTAACTGTCTTCACAGACATCTTAGTGTCCTTGATTAATACTGCGGTACTACCTACGGAAGATCCGAAGGATCACTTTGGGTTTCAGGGGCGCCCTGACAAGTTCTTTGTATTTGTGTACACAAATACGTTGCTTGTTAATCCATTCCGAAGTCTGTAAATTTTAAGTAGCAGTTCTTCAAACAACCATCTGTTTTTATATGGATAATCATAAAAAACGACTAGATTCCTCTAGTCGTTTTTGTTGGGCTCCCTTTGTTTGTTTTAACAAATTGTCGTAAGTTTGTCGTAAGCAGTGCTTTTACGGCTTCATCAAAGGCTTGAAACCCTTGATTTTATTGACTTTCTTGCGACGCCCGAAATTTTTTGGCGGAGAAGGAGAGATTCGAACTCTCGAAACCCTTTTGGGGTTTACACGATTTCCAGTCGTGCGCCCTCGACCAGGCTAGGCGACTTCTCCGTGTTCTTATAAAATGCTCAATGATTGTATAATCTTTGGCCTTCTTTGTCAACTTAAGTAAAAGCCGTATATCATTATATGTGCTATAATCGGGCGGTTGAATATATGTGGAGGCATAATATGGAAAACTATTTTATTGATAATATCGTTAAGAAAGCCGTTGCAGGAACCTGCGTTACGGCCATGCTCTTTGCCTTTGCCTCCTGCGACAACTCCAAGATCTATTCGAATCCTGAGATGACCGCATCACAGACTCAGTCCGAGACAGAAGAACTCACATATGACTCCGTCTATACCCGCACAAAGGAATTCGATGAGGAGCTGAGTCTTTATATGAAAGACCACCTTTCCGAGGCTACGGTAAAGCAGACTGAAGGTACAAGCTATGCAGGCGTGCCCGTAACTGCTGTATATACTGTCTCGGCTGACGGCAAATACAGAGCCCTCCAGATGGAAAAGACATTTGATGACCGCATCGTAGTGGAAGAGTATTTCGACATGGGCGATGCAATACTCTTTGCCAGAACGACCGTGTATAACGACGGCGATTATGACCCTGTCGAGAAGTATTACATTACCGGCGGGATCGTTTATAAGATGGACGCAGAGACCAAGTCTCTTGTCACGATAACCGAAGTCGGTTCAGATTCTGCTGCCCAGTACCAGACCGACCTTGACATGTACTTTACATTCGACGAGATAGTCGCTATCTATGGCTGATAACACACAGGGATCCGGTTCTTTTGCACAAGGATTCAAGGACGGTCTTGCTGTCGGGCTCGGTTATCTGTCAGTCTCGTTCACCTTCGGTATCCTTGCCATAACATCAGGTCTTAACTGGATCCAGGCAAGCATCATATCCCTTACGAACGTTACTTCGGCAGGACAGGTCGCAGGCGTCGGCATCATTGCCGGTGCAGGTGGCATCATTGCCATGATACTAACCCAGATCGTCATCAACCTCAGATACTCCCTGATGGGCATCGCACTCTCACAGAAGACCGACAATACCATGACTCCCCTCATGAGAATCCTGCTTGCCTACGGCATTACCGACGAGATCTTCGGAGTGGCAATATCGCGCAAGCATGCCATAGGCTCGAGATATTTCTTCGGTCTCACCATCCTCCCTGTCATAGGCTGGACCTTGGGCACAGTTATAGGCGCGCTGTTAGGCGGCGTATTCCCCGACTTCCTTACCAATGCACTCTCGATCGGCATCTACGGAATGTTCGTATCCATAGTCATCCCTCAGACAAAGAAAAACAACATCATCATGAACTGCTCGGTACTTGCGTGCCTTCTGTCAGCATTGATGTTCTATATCCCTGCCCTCTCATCTACGATCACGGGAGGCTTCGCGATAATCATCGCTGCAGTTATCGCAGCACTCTGCGGCGTCGCAGTGTCCGGCATCGAGATGTCGAAACGCACATCTCTCATAATTCTCGGGGTACTGCTGGCTGCACTTAGCGCCGTCTTGATCCTTTTCGCGCCGGGATATGTCCAGGCATCAGGCGCAGATACCGCATCTGAAACAGGTTCTGCCGTTTCCTTGGATAAATTCATCCCCCTGTTCATAGCCATGACCATCACGACCTACCTTGTCAGGATGATCCCGTTCGTTCTGTTCAGAAAAAAACTGACCAACCCGAAGGTAAAGGCCTTCTTCGACTATATTCCTTATACCGTACTTTCCGCGATGACATTCCCCGCCATACTCTACTCGACAGGCTCGGTCATTGCCGCTGCGTGCGGACTTGCGGTCGCGCTTGCGCTGAGTTTTCTCGAGAATTCACTTCTTGTCGTTGCGATCGGCACCTGCATCGCTTCTCTGGTTGCAAGTGTTATCTTAATGTATATCTGAATTTCCAAATAAACTTTAGTCCTTTACATTCATGAAAATAAATATGTTTGTTTTTCTGACAAGCATTTTTGATTTATCGGATTTATTGCTATTTTTTATCATATGCGCAATCGTGTGCACCCCTTAAAAGTATTGCGTTTCAAGGATTGTGGCGAAAATAAGGCGATAAAAAACCGCCTCAAACCCTTGTAAATAGGGCGTTTAGCCCATATAATAGGGTTGTTAACAAAATGTTAACACTCGACTTAAATTGTTTTTCTCGAGGGGGGCTCGGAGAATGATGGTTAGCAGAAATGCTGGTAAATTCGCGGTCAAGTTTCTTTCTTTAATTCTTTGTATCATCCTAACAACCGGTATCTCATTATCACTTCTTAAAAAGGAAGTATCAGCAGACGGAACTGTAACGATTACCAGCGTTGAATCTTGGCCTGATGGAGCTAATATAAACTTTAAGGTTTCTGGTTACAGTACAGGAACTACAGTTATTTTTAATATATCTTGTGGTCATTCGTGTGAGATTAATGGTTATAATTTTGGAAACGGCGCCGGAACATGCAGCAAAGCTGATGATCAGGAAATATCCGTTAGTATCACAGGTTGGGGTAATAATCCAAACAATCAATACCAAATTCAAGTCGTCGGCACTTGGAGTGACGATTTGACCGCATCTATCTCAAGTGTTTCCTCAAATGAACCGACACCTAAACCAACAGAGACTACAGCAGCCACAACTCAGGCTACACAAGCCACAACTCAAGCAACACAAGCTACTACCCAGGCTACACAAGCCACAACTCAGGCTACACAAGCCACTACCCAGGCTACACAAGCCACTACCCAGGCTACACAAGCAACACAGGCTTCCGCTGCTCAGACTGCTGCGCCTGTAGCTGATAATGGCGGAAATGCCGATCCTGCACCTGCGGCCGCAGGTGATGCCACCGTTGCTACGACCACAAAGGCAACTGTGTCCGGTGCAGACGAGACGATAGAAGAGACAACTAATCCCACAGAAACTGCCGCTGTCGATGACGATACTCTGACTGCAGGCGCATCGCAGGAGACTGTCATGTCTGTTGTTGGAGAGGTCAAGGACGGCGAATCCTACGATGAGACGATCATCCTCGACGAGACTCACGATGACGGCTCCCCCGTCGTAATGGGCCTTAAGAGCACCACACAGGAAGAACTGAATGCACAGAAAGCAAGAAAGCAGATGATCACGACATGGGCATGGGTGATCTTCGCCGTACTTCTCGCAGGTGCCGGATATGCAAGATACAGATATCTCAAGAGCAATAAGGGCTACAAGGGTTCCGAGATCGCGATCAACTTCATTCCCGGAGCATCAGACCTCATCTATGCAGTCGGATACCATTTCAACATCGGCAAGGGTAAGGCGACAGCTGCAGCCATCGAGACGAACGACGATCACTCATCCTTCAATACCGCTTCAGCCATGAAGGAACTCAAGAAGATGGAAGCTGCCGATAACCAGGTACAGGCCAAGCCTTCATCACCTTCCACACCTTCCGTACCTCACAAGAGACCGAAGGAATTATCCGTAAACCACGCTGCAGCTGTTGCAGCTGCAAAGGCTGAGCAGGATGCGCCTAAGGCTAAAGTTGCGCCTGCAGCGGCTACTGCACCCGTTGCATCAAAAGCAGCATCTGCCCCTGAGAAACCCGTTTTCAAGCCGGCTTCCCCCGTACACTCCACGACAACGGGTTCAGCTCTCGGAACCGCATCTGCGGCTCAGGCAAGGGAAAGAGCTGAAGCTGCAAAAGAGCAGCTCAGGATGCGTGCTGAGGCAAGACGAAACATCATCGAAGAGGCCAAAAAGGAAGAACTCCAGCAGAGGCCTCCGTTCAAGAGCCCTGATTCTCTCTCCGTTAACCACGCTGCATCAACCGCAGCTGCCACAACGGCAACGGCTGCGGCCGCAAGTGCAAAAAAGGAAGAGCCTCAGGTCAAAGCTGCTCCCGCTGTATCCAGACCGGCAGCAACCGCAGCAGCAACTGCGCAGAAGAAGCCTTCCGTTCCTTCAGTACCTCACAAGAGACCGAAGGAATTATCCGTAAACCGCGCAGCAGTTGTCGCAGCTGAAAAGGCTGCACAGGAAGAACCTGAGGAAAAGAGAGAAGAGTCGAACTCACCTTTCAAGCCTTTAGACAGATCGGCAGAGAGAGCCATCTACTCTACTCCCGGTATCAGATCACATAAGACACCCGAAGACTATCGCAAGATGTCGAACAACGCTACCCAGCTCGGTACGGCTGTACATGCGCAGAGGCCCCAGGCACCCTATGCAGGCGGAAGAGCACCTGTATGGTCACAGCCCGGAGTGGCAGCAGTAAATCCTTTCAAGCCTTCGGGAGCACCGGCAGCAGAGACTCCGCGTGCAGCGGCACCTGCCAAGACTGAACCGGCTCAGGAGCATGCAAGCATTGCTGACCAGCCTACACATAAGTCCGCATTTTTCGACAGAGCGGAAAAGGCAAGGACACCTGCTCCCGAACGCGAGAGCAAAGGTTCGGTCATGGGAGATCTGTCAAGACCTTCCGGCAAAGGCAAGGCTCCTCACGCCCCCACGAAGGGAATGTCTCTCGAGGGCAAGGATTCGTCCCTTCTTAACAACGGAGCGAGACCGACCGCCACAGAACCCCTGCCGGGATTCAAGCCGGTTGACTGGAAACAGGAATGAGGCAATAATAATCAAGTAACAGTTTCTCTGAAGGGAAAACCTTAAGGAGGTAGGCTCTTGAAGAATATTGCTATCGTTACCGGCGCATCTTCCGGAATAGGCAAATCATTTCTAAAGTTCATTATCAGGGAACGCGGCATCTTTGGCGGCGTTCCTTTTGATGAAGTTTGGGCGGTGGCAAGGAATGCCGACAAACTGAACGGCGTCATCGATTCACTCGGTGATGAGCGCGTACTGCCCGTAGTCTGTGATCTTTCCGATCCTGACAATCTCGCTGAACTTGAAGAACAGCTCGCAACGGAGAAGCCTCAGGTCGGCCTTCTTGTCAACTGCGCGGGCATGGGCATCAAAGGTGCCGTGGAAGACCAGCCTGCCAAGGCGATCGAAGATACTCTGGATATCAACTGCACCGCACTTTCTAAGCTCACAAGGATCTGCCTTCCCTACATGATCGAGAAGGACAGGTTCTACTCCAAGGCAAACGGTCCGAGGATAATCAATATCGCTTCATCGGCAGGATTCCTGCCCCAACCCGGATTTGCCGCTTATGCAGCGAGCAAATCCTACGTGATCTCTTTCTCGAGAGCACTCGCTTTCGAGCTTGCTGATTACGGCATATGTGTCACCACCGTCTGTCCCGGTCCCGTTAACACCGAGTTCCAGAGCAAGGCGACGGGCGGTGCTTCATCGGAATTCACGGGATTCAGACAGTATGTTGTCGCTGATGCCGACAAGCTCGCAGAAGCATCGATCAAAGCCTCCATCAAAGGCCGCAGGATGCTCGTATACGGTTTCTCTCAAAAGGCTCTTCATGTGGCATCCAAGATCGTACCCAACGACCTGATCCTTTATATCGAGAGCAGATGCATGCCTGTCGAACATCCCGCAGAAGCTGCGGCTGAACCCGTTAAGGAAGAAGTCAAAGAGGAAGAGTCATGAAAGTAGAAGCTGAATTCGGAAGCATATTCAAAGCCGTAAATGCAAAGGCATCCAAGATAAAGTTCTGGGGTGACATGGCAACCCAGATCACTCTTAAAGGCAACCTGGACAATCTACCGATCTATGTAAAATCGGAAGAAGGCAGTGTCGAGGTCGCACCTTACGAATACTACGATGCCACCTTCTATATCGATGCTGACGCGGACGTTTTCGCAGCAGTCCTCTCGGGCACGAAAGACTTCTACGAGGGTCTTGCGGAAGGCAGCATAACCATCAACGGCAACACTGATGCTGCCATATTATTCGTCAAAGCGTTTTTCGGATAATTAAAAAAGAAATTTGACAATTAGGTGCCCTTTTGTGTCAACTGAGGGTATATAATACAACCATGGCTATAAAACTGAACGGAATTTTCAAAGACAATCTTGTCTTCCAGTGGGGCGCCGAGTTCCGCGTTTTCGGTACTTGCGACAAAACCCGTACGATAAGATGTGATCTTATAAAAGACGGCAAGACTGTCCTTTCAGGTGTAGCCGGCACGGAGGAAGACGGCAGTTTCCTCGTATGTGTAGACCCGACTGATGAGCCGGGCGGTCCCTATGAAGTTGCAGTGTATGAGAATGACGAGGAGCAGATCCGTCTGAAGAACTGCTATGCGGGCGAAGTATGGCTCGCTGCAGGACAGAAGAACATGGAATACCCCCTCGTCAGGACTGAATTTGCCAAATACATCATTCCCAAGATCGGCAGGACGGATATCCGCCTTTACGATGTGCCCAAGGCAGGTTTCCTGGACGAAGACCAGGCCAAGGCTGAGGAAGAGTCCCAGTGGATCGATATCACTTCGGAAAATGCCGGTCTTATGAGCGGTCTCGCGTATTACTTTGCACATTCGCTGGAAGTCAGGCTCGATTCCAAGATCGGCATCATCACCTGCTGTTACAGCGCATCGACCATCGACTGCTGGCAGAGCATAGACAGCCTGATGGAGACAAAGGAAGGCAGACTGTACATCCAGGGTTTTGATGAAGCTGCGGCTTCCCTCACGGATGAGGAATTCGATTATTACCAGAAGGAATATGCCAAAGAGAAGGCTGAATACGACAGGACTCTGAACGAGGCTCTCGAAGAGAATCCTTACATGACCTTTATCGAAGCCGACATGAAGTTCGGTCCTGAACCCTGGCCTCCGCCGGTCGGTCTTAGAGCCGTAAGGCATCCCGGTTCGTTCTTTGAGTGCATGATCTTGAGGATCGCTCCTTATACCCTGAGAGGTGTCATATTCTATCAGGGCGAGGCTGATGCCGCAGACGGATATCAGAACGAGTACGGTCCCGTCTTTGAGACTCTTATCCAGGAATGGAGAAGCGTCTTCTTTGACGATGAGCTGCCGTTTCTGTTCTGCCAGCTCCCGATGTTCATCTCCAAAGACCGTAAGTACATGGGTTATGACGACATGTCCTGGCCGGTAATAAGGCAGCAGCAGCAGATCGTCGCGATAGACATCCCCAACGTCTATATGGCGGTCATCGTTGATTGCGGCGAGTTCAACAACCTGCATCCTTCGGACAAGAAGACACCCGGCGACAGGCTCGCGCTTCTTGCCCAGAAGTTCGTTTACGGCTTTGAGAACGTCGATGCGGTGGCACCTTACATCGTTGATGCCAGACGAGGCGAAGGCGTCGAAGTGACTTTCGGCGGCGACTATATGCTCCTCAACATCGCGACCGATTACGGCGGCAACGAGTCAGGCTTTGAGGTTGCAGGCGAAGACGGAGAGTTCTACCCGGCGGATGCGGCGGTTGATTTCGACGGCAAGACCGTGCTCATATCCTGCCCCGAAGTCGAGTTCCCTTCAAAGGTACGCTACGCATATTTCTCATACGGCCCCACGCCTCTGCACGCTCAGAACGGCCTAACGGCAACGCCTTTCCAGGTGTTGATAGACAAAGATCTCGGAATGGAATAAGTATTATGAACATAGCATTTTTCATGCGTCCGAAGCAAGACGTCACATTTGTTTACAGCGACTTTACTGTCCGCCAGGCACTCGAGAAGATGCATGCCAGCAAGTATACGGCAATCCCCGTTCTCAGGCGCGACGGAACATATATCGGCACGATCAGCGAAGGCGACCTTCTCTGGTTCATAGTCAAGGGCGAGGGCGGCGAACCTCACACAATGGCCATCGAGAAGCTTGAAGACTTCAGTCTCACCGATATGTTCCCTCTGGCCACCAAGAATCCTCCCTGCCTTATCGGATCTTCCATCGATGATCTGATAATCCGTGCGATGGAGACGAACTTCGTTCCGATCGTCGATGACCGCGACATGTTCATCGGCATCGTTACGCGCCGTTCGATAATTAAGCACTTCTACGACAAGAATATCTTCCCCGAGAGCGGCAATAGTCTGTAATATTGTCAACGGGAAGTGTCTGTGATATACTTCAACAGTTGTTTTTGCCCCCATAGCTCAGTCGGTAGAGCGCATCCATGGTAAGGATGAGGTCTCCAGTTCAAGCCTGGATGGGGGCTCCAGAATAATAAAGGCTGTCTCATCTGAGGCAGCCTTTTGTTTTGCTTGGTATTACTCTACTTCGTCCCGCGTGGTCTGGATGTCTTTCTTAGGTCTCTTGACCTGTTCCCTCTTTGCGGGAGCAAATCCATCGACGGGCCTGGTTGCCGTAGGGATTGCCTCTTCTTCACCGGGATCAACTATCTTAGGGGTCTCAGCCTGAACCTCAGCAGGTCTCTCGGTAACGGCATTTGCAACGCTGGAACCGATGACAGGTCTGATCGCATCCTTTACATAGGATTCATCCGTATGCTGCTGGGGCTCATTGGCGCGCGAAGCGGTCGGATGCTTGAGCTCGGTGGGCTTGATCTTAGCGGGAGCCGCGGAATCAGTTACGATAGCCGGAGTCGTAGCCTCCTCACATACCTCGTCGGAATCAAGTTCCTTCTTCTGCTCCTGGCGGGCATCCGTTGTATTTGAGAACACCGGTCTGATGGGTGCGGTATTAGACTTCTGAAGATAACCGTTGACGACCATGTGTTCGCCGTACTTCTTCATGGCAAGCTCACGCTCGGTGGGCTGATGCTTCTTTCTGGACTTTCTTACCTTCGCGAAAACCTCAGCTGCAGCCTGGGTGTGCTCACCCTCGACTCTTGCAACGTTAAGGCCGCTGTCCTTGACGACAACAGGTTCTTCCGCGGGAACTTCACCGCTGATCACGCGGTCTCTGTGGGTTACTTCTTTTATTACCTGTTCCTTACGCTTAAGATCGCCGAGAGACTCACGGTACTCTTCTCTCTTCTCTTCACGGGCTTTTGATATCTTGAAACAAATCACCGCAATTATAAATACCAGAACGGCACCGATTATGATCCATCCGCCGACAGTACCGACCAGCGCAAAATACTTGTTGATCAAATTCTCGATCATCTGTTACTCCCTCTGCTTATCTGTATCTTCTATATTATCGCTCGATTTTCTCTTTTTTTGAATAACTCCGAACACGATTATTACGATTGCAGCAAGTGCCGCCGTTCCGCCCAGAGCTATGCCCGCGATCACAAAACCGTTTGGTGCAGCTGCCGCCTGTTCTTCCTCTGCCGGGCAGATCACTCCTTCGGTCGCAACTGCTTCCGTCGTTACGGCAGCATCAGTGGTATCCGGAGCATTGTCTTCACTGACAGCAGAAGTCTCTGCAGGCGTTGCCACGGGAATAACCTCTTTGCCCGAATACTCAGACAGCGAGATTCCGTTCTTACCGAGCGGGACTTCGTGATCGAGTCCTATGAACTGTCCGTCCTCGTTCTGCCAGAGGACCTGCTTGACGAATTCATACTTCTCTTCGTCCCAGGTCGTAAAATCATCCAGGACGAGTCCGCCGGTGTCACCCGAGTTAGCATTATAACACCAGAACGTGAAATGTATATTCTTTTCTGCGATAAGTTGTCTTAAATACGTCATCCATTCTTCGTTGGGGCCGCCGTCCATGAATCCGCCCCACTCACCGATGAGGATCGGCGCGATGTCCTCTTCCTCGATATAGAGCCAGTAATCGTACCACGCATCCTTGTAGAGGGAATCGAATGAGAATCCGCCTTCAAACCAGGGCTGCTCGTAAACGAGCGGACCGTAATCATGGGGAGAATAGACTATCTGCTTGTTGCGCTCTTCCGAACCGAAGTCTATGGGATAGTCCTTGACCGCCATCAGGTTGCCGCCCCACCAGGTGTTGTAATAATCTTCGTCATTTGTCGATGTGAAATCGTTGCCGACAGGATCTATGGGGTAGATCTGTATGCCTTCTATCACGATGAGGACATTCGGATTAACGTCGAGTATGGCGTTGCCCGCCTCTTCTGCGACCATCTTCCAGTTGTTCTCTTTCGTGGAATCGTTCCATATCGCGAACTCGGACTCCGAAGCTTTGCCGTGAGGCTCGTTCTTCAGGTCGTAGGCGATTATGGTGTCGTTGTTCTTATATCTCTCGGCGATCCATGTAAGAGCTTCGATGAAGTCCTCCGTCGTCATGTCTTCTCTGTACCACAGAGGATAGTTGTGTCCCGAAGCGTCGGTCTTGACGGTATGGATGTCTATCATGACCTTGATGCCGTTTTCTTCGCAGAGCTGCAGGACATAGTCGAAGATCTCTAATGAGTTCAGGGAATTAAGTTCCGAATTGTAAGCCTGGTTATAGTTTGCCTGCGGATACTCACCGTTCTTCCACTGCAGGAGGAGTTCCGCCGACATAGGTATCCTCAGGAGGTTGAAGCCGTGGTCTGCTATGCCCTCGATGGATTCTTTAAGGTTGCAGTTCCACACGCCGTCGAAAAGGTTCGTGCCGGTATTGTATCCGAACCAGTTTACGCCGGTAAGCCAGACCTCGTCGCCGTTCATGTCGACGATCTTGGATCCGTCCGTGGTAAGCCAGTCGTCGCCGGCAACGCCTGCCGTGTTCTCCGCAGGACCCGAGATGGTAACACTGACATTGGATGATGCGCCGGAACCGCCTCCGGACTGTGCCGCGGTCGACTGCGTCGTAGGAGATGTCTCCGTGACAGAACCGCTCTCGCCATCACCCGATACCGATATGAGACTTGCGGAATTAATGTCAGAACCCGTGACCTGGATGCCGACCTTGCTGTTGAAACCCCAGTTGTTCGGGCCGCTTGCAGAACAGGTCGCAGTAACCTGATTCCCGCTTATGGTATAAGTGTCAAAGCCCCATCCCGAGGCGCTCGAGATGCTTCCGGAGAACTCCGCCACGACGGTGATCGTGGCATATCCGTCACAGCCTGACAGCTGCACTTCGATCTGTCCGCCGCTGCCCCAGCAATTGGTCGTGGCAGAACCTGAAGGCGCGGCAAGGACCTGCACGGGGAAAGCGCAGATGATGAACATTACGGTAATGACCGCAGAAATCGTCTTTCGGTAAAGTTTGCTCATATTAACAGTTGTATGCGGATCAAAGTGTGATCGTTATCTCTCTTCCGGAAGGATCGTATCTCTCATACTTAACGCCTGCGCTGTCCAGCATGCGTCTTGCAGCCTCGGCTGTCTCCGTCTTGTGATACTTGTCGTCCATGTATACGACCTTACCTATCCTCTTCTGGATAAGGGCCTTTGTGCATTCGTTGCAGGGAAAGAGCGTAACATACACGGTTGAGCCTTCAAGGTTTGCCGTCTTGGAATTGAGGATCGCATTGAGCTCTGCGTGGGTAACGAAAGCATACTTCGTATCGAGCGTGCCGCCCGATCTGTCCCACGGGAACTCGTCGTCAGAACATCCTAAGGGCATTCCGTTATATCCTACGGAAACGATGTAATTATCCTTGTCGACGATGCATGCACCAACCTGTGTGTTGGGGTCTTTGGACCTCTTGGAAGCCAGTGTGGCAACGCCCATAAAATACTCGTTCCATGAGATATAATCTGCTCTTTTCATGTTCATTGGAATAGTGCTCCTTCGGCTAAGAATCTGTCCTAGTATTTTAACTTATCGGCAGGTCCGTATCAAGAAAACGCACCCCGGAGGGTGCGCCTTGATCAGTCTCAGTTGTGTCCTCTTCCGCAGTTGAGCACAAGTTGTTCGCAGAGGTCCTCGTAAGCTATTCCTTCGACCTTCGCAGCTTCCGGGAGCAGTGAGGTGTTCGTCATGCCCGGGAGGTTGTTTGCCTCGATGAACCAGAACTCGTGACGGTCTTCGACATAGATCATGTCCACCCTTCCGTACTGGGTCATCTTGAGCAGACCGAATATCTTGAGTGTCAGGTCCTGGGCCTTCTTGTAATCCTCGGGATCGATCTGTGCGGGACAGACATGTGTGGTTAGTCCGTCCTGGTACTTATTCTTGTAATCGTAGAAACCCTCATGAGGGATGATCTCCGTTATGGGAAGAGCCCTGTCATTGAGAACCGATACCGTGATCTCGCGGCCCTTGATGAACTGCTCGACGAGGATCGGCTGGTCATATGCAGCTGCCATGTCGACTGCAGCCTGATACTCTTCCTTTGTATATACGATCGAAACACCGCAGGACGAACCGCATCCTATGGGCTTTACCACGCAGGGCAGGCCAATCTCCTTTTCCATTCTCTCCATGGGGATCTCGGAAGGCATGCCCGTTACCCATTTCGCGGTGAGGATGCCTGCTCCGGCGACGATTGCCTTAGAGATGCCCTTGTCCATGGCGATGGCGCATCCCAGGTAGTCACATCCGGTATACGCGATGTCGAAAGCATCGAGCACGGCCTGGATCTGTCCGTTCTCGCCGTGGCTTCCGTGAAGACCGAGGAATACCCTGTCGGCATACTGGCAGAGCTCGATGACGCGGGGGCCTACCCACTGGCGTCTGCCGCCGTGCTGCCTGATGATCTCTTCGAGATCCGGCTCTGTCTCAGGGATCGTATATGAGAAAGGTGCGACCGTACCGCGGCGGAAGAAACTCTCTGCCGGGCGGTCATTCTCGATGCCGTCATACAAGTCTACAAGAGCTACCTCGTGGCCCTTCGACAGGAGGGCGTTCGCGATAAGGCTTGCGGATTTCAAAGATACGTCACGTTCAGGCGAGAGGCCTCCGCCGAGAACCGTTATTTTCATAGATACACCTCGTCAGTTACAAATAATACTTTTGCATTATACCCCAATTAGTACCGCTGTATTCACGTGAAAAAATCGGTAATCTGCTTGTAACATAGAAACGATTAATGATTGTTATACTTAATAATTAATATAAGGGGGAAACTATGCTCGCATTACTCTACATCCTGATGTGCGCCGCATTTGGCATTACGCTCGTGTCACTGCTCGTGCCCGACGTAAGAAGGCTCTATCTTGCCTGCGCGCCTTCAAAGAAGATAATAGACAGGATTCCCAACTCACTGTTCCTTGTACCTTCAGGATTGATCCTCGGCATTCTTTGCGTGCCGTTCCTTAATTACTATGTCACCTTAGGCCTGTCATACTTCATCTCAAATCACGATCTGTGCATGAAGGGCGGCCTCATCGTAACCATGGCTCTCGTCATATGGCTCGTGCTGTCCGGCGTGATACTCATCGCAAGAAGGAGAACGATAAGAGACTCTGCTCCTTCTGCTGACCTGTCACAGATAAGCCCATACGAATACAGCTTGAAGAATGCACTGTTCTACGGTATAAGCACGGTCTTATTCACCGCAGCCGTTACCTTCCTGATGTTCTACACATACAGGATCGAGAACGGCATCCTCCTCTGCGGAGCATCGACATTCTCCGACCTGTCTCCACACACGGCGCTTGTCTCTTCATTCGGCAAGGGCTTCAACTTCCCTACGCAGTACATGCATTTCTCAGGTGACGGAATACAGTATCATTTCATGTTCTATTTCTTCTGCGGAATGCTCGAATACTTGGGACTTGCGATCGACGCCGCGCTTAACATACCGTCTGTCATCGTCATGGTCAGTGCATTCATCCTCCTCGGACTTCTCGCAGTGCTTTTAAGCGGCAGACGCCTTGCTTATCTGCTGGCTCCCGTCTTTGTCCTGTTCAGAAGTTCGCTGAACGTCTTCTTCCACATAAGAGACCTTCTTGCGGCAGGTCACGACCTCAGGACCGCCGTCGAATCCATTACGCACTTTAACGTGTGGTACAGGGTAACGGATAAGGACGACTGGGGCATTTGGGCCATCAACGTATATCCCAACCAGCGCCACCTCATGCTCGGAATAGCAGTCATTCTCATCGTGGTGATCGTGTTCATTCCTTTCCTCCGAAGGATGTGCATCTCCGTATCCAAGGAAGGATTCAAGAGTTTCATTGCTTCCCGCAACGCATGGCTTCCGAGACAGGCAGACCCGCTCAAGCCCTGGTCTATTGCCATCCTGTCAGCGCTGTTTGTTTTCGTGATGCCGTATTTCCACGGTTCGTGCCTCATCGCACTGCTTCTTATTCTCGCATTCATCGGCATATTCTCGGAGAGCCGTCTGATACACCTTATCGTCGGTGTGACCGCCGTGGCATCTTCAACTGCGCAGTCATATGCTTTCTCCGGAGGCTACTCGAGCATAGTAAAACTCTCGTTCGTACCGGGCTTCATACTCGGAGAATCCGGCGGTAAGTTCACCCTTTACGAACTTGCGAGATACATCATCATCGTGACAGGTCTCACCTTGGTTCTCGCAGGTATCTGCTCAGTGGTATTTCTCATATATGACATAGTGAAGAAACGCCCGGTATACCGTTTCATACTCTATCTCGGATTCACGGTTCCTTTCATCTTCGCGTTCCTGTTCCAGGTAACACTCGAGATGCTCGCTAACCATAAGTTCATCCAGATAAGCCTTATCCTCTCGGATATTTTCGTAGCGATACTCGTATCGGGACTCTTCCTGATCCCTCTGAAGATGCGCCGCAAAGAAAAGGCTGCAGCAGAATCCGAGACTCCGGCTATACGCGAACCTGTCGTGGCATCGATAGAGCCTGTTGAAGAAGAGATCAAAACAGAAGAAGTTCCGGCTGCTGAAGAACCGGTCCCCGAAGCTCCTCCGGCACTTGTTTTCGGAGACAGTGCGGAAGAAGATGCATCTCCCGTAAGGCCCGGCAACGAGGCGCTTAAGGAGATAGTGCCCGCACCTTCCGTATCGGCCCCGGCTTTCGGCGATGAAGCACCTGCTGAAGAGGCTGTCCCCGCTGCGGTCGAAGAGATATCTGACACACCGGCGGAAGACATCACAGATCTTCCCGAAGAGATCATCATCCCCGAAGAGGAACTGCCCTCTGAAGAAGTTGTTCCTGCAGAAGAGGAGACTAAAGTTGAACCTGAGGCTCCCGCTGCCATAGGAAACCTCTCACACGAGGAAGTCGCCGCGCCCAAGCCCGAGAGCAAAGGCCTGGCTATCCCCGCGTGGATCGCACTTGAACTTGCAGGCGTTATACTTGCACTGTTCCTCCTGGTGCCTCTCACTGCAACAGGCATATCCGAATGGTGCATCTACGTGAACCTTAACCGCGATCCCATCCAGGTCAACACCGAGTCCCCGCTTACAAAGTGGGTTATCGAGAATACCGACCCGTCGGATGTTTTCCTCACGCCTATGTGGGCAATGAACCGCTTCATACTCGCAGGAAGACCTATGTACTACGGCTGGCCTTATTACGCTTGGTCATCCGGCCACGATACGTACACTCGTGATTCTATCTACTGCTGGCTCATGACAGGATGCAACGGCAACATCGACGAGTTCAAGCGCTACTGCATGGAGCGTAACATCAGGTATGTAATAGCCGATCCCGAATTCGATACGGCGGTCTTTGACGGCGGCATCGTGTTCAACCGCAAGTTCTTCGAAGAGAACCTCACGCAGGTGGCGTATTTCGCAGAGGAAGACACGACTATCTACAAGGTCTTCTGATAGCGCTTAAAGAATACGATCAATAATAAGGGCTGCCTCATTCGAGACAGCCCTTTCTTTTAATTTGTTTGGTTATTATTCCTGCTCAGCCTTTGCTGCAGCGATAACTCTCTCTGCAACGTCGTTCGGAGCGGGTTCATAACGTGCGTGAGACAGTACGAACCAGCCGCGGCCCTGAGTCATGGACTTGAGGTCTGTAGCATAGTCGAGCATCTCAGCCGAGGGAACTGCGCAGTGGATGACAGAACCCTGATCGTCTGCATCGATACCTACGATCCTTGCGCGGCGCTTGTTGAGGTCGCCCATAATGTCGCCCTGCTTATCCTCAGGCACATGGATCTCAGCCTTGGAGATAGGCTCGAGGATGATTGCATCTGCTGCCGCCATGCCTGCCTTGAAAGCGAGATTGGCTGCGATCTTGAACGCCATTTCGGAAGAGTCTACGGGGTGGTAAGAACCATCTACGAGA
>JAILMZ010000009.1 GCA_024692105.1 Saccharofermentans sp. | reverse complement strand
GCACTGGGATGCGGCAGGAATCGATAACTCAATAGTCATCGATGAAGCGATAGTAAGATTCCACGAGATCGAGAAAGACTACAAGGTATACCCGGGATATAAGTCAGTCAGCAAACTGAGTTAATCTTCCTCTTTGTCCTCTTCAGCCTTCTTGTCCGGATACATCTCAATGATGTCATCGTACAGCAGGAGCAGCGGGAAATCCGAGTGATCTCCCTTGATGAGTTTGTCTATGTCGGTACGGTCATCGTCGCCACTGCCAAGAGTGTCGTAAAGCTCGATCGTCTTTTCTTCATCATCTTCGTCCTTATAAAAGGTGAATTCCATGGTGATCCCGTCCACGCGGTGTCTGCCGGAACCCGGTTCGTGCCAATACTTTATGCTCTTAACGTGCTCTAAGTCGATCTCCTGCTTTTTCAAGACAGAATTGACCTTGATATGCTTGCCGTCGTAAGTAATCTCTGCCTTCAAACCTGCACCGATCATGAAAGGCAATCCGAAGCCTAAGATTATCAGGACAATGGCAAGTATTCCGATAAGCGCATCTGGAATAGAAGCAGACAGGCCCAGAGAACACAAGGTCAGACCGCCGCCGCATATAAAGATAAGTACCGATACGAATATCAGGAAACTCGTATAAGAATCCGGCATGTTCGATATCTTAAAAGGTTTTCTCGCTTCGTTCATTTCCCTATCCTCACTTATCCTCAAGTAAGATCATATCTCTTGATCTCGCAGTTCCTTATTCCGCATGACGAGAACTCTTCGTTGTCCATCTCGCGGAAATAAGATTCAACTATCCTGACTATACCATTATGCGCCACGAGAATGCATATGCGGTCGCCAGCTTTGATGTCGTCTATCAGATTATATATCCTCTGCGCGACCTGCAGCATCGACTCGCCCGTGCCGAACCTGCTTGCCATGTCCTTCTTCGCCTCATGGAACACTTCGCCGTCCCTCGGGGTCGACTCGTATATCCCGAAATTCTGCTCAATCAGCCTCGGCTCGACTTCAAGGGGAATGCCCGTGATGTCGGAGATGTGTTTCGCCGTATCGTATGCGCGTGACAGCGGAGACGTAAGGATGACATCCGCCTTGATGCCTTCTGCTTTTATCTTCCTGCCGGTCTCTAACGCCTG
Organism: Saccharofermentans sp.; assembly: GCA_024692105.1. The sequence continues at coordinate 24,056 of JAILMZ010000009.1, read as the reverse complement.
CTCGTGGCCTTTGTCGGTGAGCGCGATGTCGGTCGCACCGCAGATCTTGTTTTCGACGTTCCACACGGTCTCGCCGTGCCTTACAAAATAGAAATGATCCATATCAATAATACCTGCGCAAGTCCTTTTTGAGCGGCGCAGGGCGGAAGAATTCCTTGATCTGCTCGAGGCGCGGATTCACCTTGGTCTCGTTGATGTATGTGCGGAAGTCGAAGTTCGATATCACTTCCTCGTCCGGGTACAGATGTGCGCCTTCAAGCCTCGAGTGCTCGTCTTCCTGCGTGAGGTACTTGAGCCTGCCCACGATCTGTGCCTTGTTTTCCAGGAAGTTCGCATAAGGCGAGCCCGGGACGCCGAACCAATCGCTGATATCCTTCATCATACACTTCCTGTCGACGATGCAGACGATGCGCCAGTGAGATTGCTTCTTGTCGCCAAGAAAAGGCGGACCGCTCATCTTCTCCTGAATGTATTCATCCATCGAGGCGTACTTTTCCATGCCGGGGAAACCGTCTGCCCAGCAATACTGCAGACCAAAGCGACGCGAGCTTAAGTCGAACTCATTGTAGTACTCCTTGTCCTGCAGGATGTACGCCCACTTGAGTATCAGGTCGTGTTCCAGCGCATTCTTTATGAAGGCACCTGTATCATCGTGCTTTCCGTCAGGAATGTTGATGAAATACCCGATATCCCTGGCCATGCTTATCAGACGTCAAGGAACGTGTTAACTATCTGATTGACTTCAGCATTGTCCGTTCCGACCACATCGTAAAGCGTGTTTACGAAGTCTTCCGTGGTGGCGTTCTTGAACTTGTAGCGGCTGACGTACTCCTTGATGAAGTCGTACATCACGTCCTCTCCGAGTTCCTGTTCGAGCAGGAAGAGGAAGTGTGCGCCTTCAGCATAGATCTTGAACCAGTATGTATAGTCGTCAGTCATCTTGTTGACAGGCAGGTTGATGTACGCAGAACCGGGCGCGGCATTGTCGTAATCGCTTATCGAAGTGGACATGTCATAGCCGAGCCACCAGATACCGTCTGCAGCCTGGCTGGGATAGTACTCCTTGCAGTATACCCACTCGGTATAGGATGCAAGGCTCTCATCGAGCCAGGGTTCGAGATAGGAATTGCTTCCGACGATGCCCATGAACCACTGGTGTCCGATCTCATGCGCGATGACGCAGTCTCCAGAATAACCGTAGAAAAGATCGGCATCCTCGAAGTCCAGATTGGATGCTATGAGCACAAGTCCGCTGTATTCCATTCCGCCGACATTCGGAGACATCGTCGAGAATACGCAGGTAAATGTAGGGTACGGATAATCACCGAAACACTCGCTGAAATACTCGACGGCGTAGATGCATACATCCATGTATTTAATTGCCGTCTGTGCATCAACGTTAGTGTCAGGCAGGTAGTAGAGATAGTATTCTATGCCGTTAGACTCAGCCGAGACCGTAATGAAATCATCGCCCACGATCGCAGTAAAGTCTCTTATGTCTTCTGCGGTTATCTGATAGGAAGTATAGCCTCCGTCAGTCTCCTCAGAGACGATCTGTCCGCCGGTCGCTACCACATAACCCTCAGGTACCGTGAGCTCGACAGTATAGTCGGACATATCGGTAGTGAAACACTCGCCGTCGAAAAAATACGGCTCATGCGACCAGTTGGCGTTTGCATCAAACCTGCAGAGGATCGGGTAGAAATCAGTAAGAGAATAGATACCCTCGTAATAACCGAATCTGTCGCCGACCTCGGGAAGCGTGGTAACAAAATCCATATAGAGCGATATCTCCTCGCCGGGCCCGACAGGATCTTTAAGCGAGACGATGACAGTCGTCATGTCGTCGCCGTCACGGTTTATCTCTGCTCCTTCATCGCTCCTGAGATCGGTCGCATTTGAGATGTCCATCTCATATGAAGCACTCTTGTCAGAGAATGCGGCCGGATAGTCTCTCAGGTAGATATCGTACATCGAGACATTGGAAGTATTGGTGAATGTCAGGATCATGCTTCCCGTGACCGTATAGTTATCGGTGTCAAGTTCCATCACCATCTCATACTCAGGCTCGGGACTGTCGACATCGGTTGATACGGCAGACGAAGGTCTGACGGTATCAATGTCCACAGAGGGTTCTGTTGTAGCCGGCCCTTCTTCTGACTCTTCTGTCTCTGACTCCTCTGTCTCGATCTCTTCTTCCTCTTCTTCATCGTCGTCCTTGTGGGACTTCTTCTTGTGGCTGCTGCCGCCTAACAGCGAACATCCTGCAGCCGAAAACAACATAGCAGCCACAAGCACGGAGCTTATGACTGCTTTGATGTTTATCTTATTTCTTATATGTATACTCATGCGCTGATTATATCACACGCACGCGGGTTTATTTTGCGGCTTTTTTGCCTGATTGGGAACACTTTCCCGCCATTGCGCAGTTTCCGCAATTACACCCGCAGGAAGACTTGCCTTTCTGCTTGTCGAGGATCATCTTGCAGATGACGAGCACCACAATGCCGGCAACTGCTATCACCAGCAGAATGTCTACCCAATGTGATGTGATCCATGCAAGCATGAGCATTCCCCTTTCAGATTATGCCTTGATCTCGAGCTTCTTAGCTTCCTTGTAAGGACGGAAGAGCATGTACAGCATGAACGCAAGTATCGCGAAAGCGAATATCACGCCGACGATGTTCACGCTGCCGGCAAAGAGCAGACCGAACTGGTATACCATAAGGCCTATGGCGTAAGCGAATACGCACATGTAACCGATGGCAAATGCAGTCCACTTTGCACTGTTCATCTCTCTCTTGATGGCGCCCATAGCAGCGAAACAAGGTGCGCAGAGGAGGTTGAACAGCATGAACGCGAATGCTGCGAGCTGGCCGTGGCCGCCTGAGATCGCGTCGAAATCACCTGCAACATTTTCCCAGATCTGAGAGCCTTCTTCGTCGAGTTCGTCTTCTTCCGTCTCGGCCTCATAATTATACAGAACGCCGAAAGTACCGACAACTTCCTCTTTCGCGACAAGTCCCGTAACCGTTGCCACCGTTGCTCTCCAGGAACCGAATCCGAGAGGGCTGAAAACGGGTGAAGCAACGTTGCCGACACCTGCCAGGAGCGAGTCGTCCATAGGTGTGACTTCATCAGGTTCTATTCCCATGTCTGCTGCAAGCTGCTCAACATACTCATCTGTCCAGAGTGTCTCGTCTTCAGCGAGCTCATCTACCATACCGAACTTGCCGTTAACGCTGCCGAGGCTGGAAAGAGCCCAGATGATGATGGATGAGATAACGATTACCGTACCTGCACGCTTGATGAACGACCAGCCGCGCTCCCATGTGCCGTGGAGGACATTCTTCCATGAAGGTACGTGATAAGCAGGAAGCTCCATTACGAACGGAGCGGGATCTCCTGCGAACATCTTTGTCTTCTTAAGAATGATACCTGAGATGATGATGGCTGCCATGCCGATGAAGTAAGCAGCTGTCGCAAGCCACCCGGAGCCTCCGAAGACGGCACCTGCGATGAGGCCGATGATGGGCATTTTCGCGCCGCAGGGGATGAAGCATGTTGTCATGATGGTCATTCTCCTGTCGCGCTCGCTCTCGATGGTACGCGATGCCATGATGCCCGGAACGCCGCAGCCCGTGCCTACGAGCATCGGGATGAAGGACTTGCCGGACAGACCGAACTTACGGAAGATACGGTCCATGATGAACGCGATCCTTGCCATATAGCCGATGTCCTCGAGGATGCAGAGCATCAGGAACAGTACGAGCATCTGCGGCACGAAACCAAGCACCGCACCGACACCTGCGACGATACCGTCAGCGATGAGGCCTACTACCCAGCCGGAAGCGCCCCAGCTCTCGAGCAGTGCTCGTGATCCTTCGATCATCCACTCGCCGCCCAGGACATCGTTTGTCCAGTCGGTAAGGAAAGTACCGATACCGACACCGCCGTCTGCGATGGAAGTACCCATGCTCAGGCTGTATACAACGTACATGACGAGCCCGAAGATAGGCAACGCGAGGATCCTGTTCGTTACGATCTTATCGATCTTGTCCGAGACCGTGAGCTGGCCTGCAGACTTCTTCTTGTAACTTCCCTTGAGGATGGAAGCGATGTAGAGGTAACGCTCGTTCGTGATGATGCTCTCCGCGTCATCGTCGAGCTCAGCTTCTGCTGCAGCGATGTCTTTCTCGATGTGTGCGAGCTTGTCGTCGGAGATCGCAAGCTTTGCCAGGACCTTCTCGTCCCTCTCGAAAACCTTGATCGCATACCATCTCTGCTGCTCTTCGGGCATATCGTGCAGGATTGCCTCCTCGATGTGTGCGAGTGCATGCTCTACAACGCCGGAGAAACTGTGCATCGGAACGGTCTTGCCGCCGTCAGCAGCCTTCATTGCCTCTTCAGCGGCTTCAATGCATCCGTCGCCCTTAAGCGCGGAGATCTCGACCACCTTGCATCCGAGTTCCCTTGCGAGTTCAGCCGTGTTGATCTTGTCGCCGTTCTTCTTTACGACGTCCATCATGTTGACTGCGACAACTACCGGGATACCGAGCTCAGTGAGCTGTGTTGTAAGGTAGAGGTTTCTCTCCAGGTTTGTACCGTCAACGATATTCAGGATCGCATCCGGGCGCTCGTCTACGAGATAGTTACGTGCGACGACTTCCTCGAGTGTGTACGGAGACAGAGAGTAGATACCCGGAAGGTCCGTGATCGTTACTTCACCGTGCTTTTTAAGCTTACCTTCCTTCTTCTCTACCGTAACACCCGGCCAGTTGCCTACGAACTGGCTCGAACCTGTCAGGTTGTTGAACAGCGTCGTCTTACCGCTGTTCGGATTGCCCGCTAATGCGATGCGTATCTCTTTTGCCATTGTATTGTTCCTCCTTCGGTTGCTTATGGCTAACCGTGACTGTAAAAATTTTTATGCTTTGGGTGTCTGCGTGGCATCGTCCTCGACAAGCTCGACGCACTCCGCGTCAGCCTTGCGCAACGAAAGTTCATATCCGCGTACCGTGATCTCGACCGGATCTCCGAGCGGTGCCACCTTGCGGATCTTGAGCTCGACGCCCTTGGTGATGCCCATGTCCATGATCCTTCTCTTGACGGCACCTTCGCCTTTGATCTTCTTGACCGTTACGGTCTCTCCGACCTTTACGTTCCTGAGTGTTCTCATATATTTCCCTCCTTATATATATGCAGAATGAATTGGGTGTCAGACCATGATCTTCCTGGCCATCTCTTCACTGATGGCTACGCGGGACTCTCTGATGTTGACGATGACATTGCCTGATATGGCCGAGATTACGGTGACAGAACCTCCGACCGAGAACCCTAAGTCCTCAAGGTGTTTCTTCACTTCAGCACTACCGCCGATCTTCCTGATCGTGTTAGGCTCTCCTACATTTGCAAGAGCAAGCGGCATCATAGACCACCTCCAGTATTTGAACAGAGTTAACCTCTGCTAACTAATCACGCGTATTATAGTTAGCCTTTGTTAACTTGTCAAGTAAGGGATTTTTGAGCAATAAAAACCGCCGCCCGATCAGGCGGCGGTAAAACTATCGGAAACTTAATACTTACCGAATCTGTGATGTTCTCGAATCTACACTCCACCGAACTTGGAATGCTCTCGAGATTGCCTCCACAGACGCCTTGGCGTCGAGGACAGCAACGAGAGAGGATTACAAGTGAGGTGTCATATTGTGCTGGATCCTATCGCACTTATCAACATGGATGAACATGTTGTGCAGCAAGTTAACGGATGACAGGATAACTTCACCCTGGTTGAGCTTACGAACGTGCTTGATAGCATAATCGTCGAGGTGGCTCTCTACCGCACGGATCTCGTCGTTGAGCATGAGACGGTGGATGAGGAGCGTACCGATCTGACCGAAGAGGACCGGAGAAACGTCCTTCGGGTTCTGTGTTGTCAGATAGAGGAAGATACCCTTCTTACGTCCTTCTCTTGCAAGGAGTGTCAGACCGCCGTGGAATTCCTTCTCGGAATACTTGGACTTAGCATATCTGTGGACCTCGTCGATGAAGAATACGAACGGGTTGATGTCGTCTTCGCCGATAACGAAAGAGCTGATAAGGTCGATGACCATGCCGCCGATACCTTCTGCAGCACCAAGCTCGGATGTATCGATGTAGAGGCTGACATCAGGTGTGTGCAGGAACTCGTCGATTACGTCGAGGAGGTTGTACATTGAAGGATCGTTGGAGAAGAACGAGAGGAATCGCGTATTTGTCATCTGGTAAGCGATCTTCTGGATGAGGTTGTTGTTCGCGTTTGCCTTGAGCATGTCGTAACGATACTTGAAGTTGTAGTTATTGTCTCTGTCAGGCTCACTTACGGACTCAGCCTGGATCTGCTCAGGGAGGAGATTGAGGTTGAAGTCGAGGTCGTTACGGCCAACGGATGCCAGGTTCTCCTGGATCTCGTCGATATCCTCACCGACCTTGGCATAGAATGTATCCTCGCCGATCTTCTTCATGTAACGCAGGGATGTGATAGCCTCAGCCAGAACGGCACCTTCGCTGTTGCTCTTCGTCTCGAAAAGCTTCTCCCACTGCTGCATTGAAACCTTACCCGGGTTGATCGTGGTGTCGACGCCGAGGGTGAGTTTCGTGATCTCTTCGTCAGTGAAAGCATCTCTGTACTCGCCCGTAGGGTCGATGATGAGGGCCTTGCGCTTTGTGCTGATGACCTTATCGAGGATGGCAAGAGCCGTGGTGGACTTACCGGAGTTGGTAGCGCCTACGCACATTAAGTGACGGTTGAACAAGGTCGAAGCCTTGAGGGAAACATTAGCTGTCGATTTGTTGATGAATGTAGCGAACGGAGGAAGCGGTTCTTCGTCGCCGCCCATGAACTCGAGCGAATTCAGGAAGAGCTTGTATGCTGCGTCGGTCGCAAGATATACCTTATCGGTGAGACCTAATGTCTTAAAGCCTGCAAGATGGAACTTGTCGCTGTCTTTTGCCATGAGCGAGATCGTATCGATACTGAGCTCGTAGTAATCATTGGACTTCTCGTCTGCGATAACCGACATCTCGAAGATGTTCTTTCTGGAAGCCTTATTCTCGAAAATCTCACCCAGGAATAATCCTTCTGTCGAATCTACGATAACGTAATTGTTGATTGTGTTCGGAAGGAACGAGCTGTTGAACTTCAATCTGTCCGTCATGATGTTGAGATTCTCAACCTGAACGATGCTGCAGCTCCTGTAAACCTGCGTTACTTTTCCGATGTAGTAGTTCTGAGGATCCAAACCCTCATACAAAGCCTCTAGTGTCATAAACCTCTCCAAAGTTCATTGCTTTCGCAAAGATCGCACCGCGCAGCCGGGACTGCCGATATCACTCAGCAAACCAAGCATACGCACAGAGTGCGTCACAAAGATATTTTACAATGCGGGATTGTGTATTACCACACAAAAACCATAGTAAGAAATCTATAAATTACACACTTTTATTATTCTTCAATGCCACCATAGAAAGCCGCATATGCAGCTTCGGCCAAAGTGCCGTCACCGGTCGCGATCAGCGTACTGTCGGGCGCTGCGAGCCTGTAGCTGCGTTCTGTAAGCGGTCCGATCGGCATCTGACCATCGAGGCCTAAGAGTGTCATATAAAGAACATCAGTGAGTGCGGTATCAAGAAGTTCCTTGATCAGGTCTTCGCCTGCTCCTGCTTCCTTGAGTTTCTGGATAAGTGCCCCTGTGGATGACTCAGTATCAGCGATGTAATTTGCAACCATCGCGTCCTTCTCTTCCTTCATTGCCTGAGCAAACATAGTAGCGTCCATTAGCGGGCCTCCTTACGTCAGAGACATTAGTTGTATAGTCCTATAATACCGCATTTAACGGATATATGTAAATCACCGTTATGATTGGGTTATAATACGCGCATGGGCAATAAGATCATAGCGCTCACATTCGACGACGGTCCGTCCGACACCACGACGGGACAGGTCCTTGACGTGCTCGAAAGGCTTCAGGCCAAAGGCACGTTCTTTCTCATCGGAGACAACATCACCACTGAGCGCATCCCGCTTGTCGAAAGGGCTCTCTCCCTGGGTTGCGAGATCGAGAACCACTCCAAGACGCACTCCGACATGAGGGCACTCACCCGCGAGCAGATAGATTCCGAGATAAAGTACACGACAGACCGGATCACTGCCATAACCGACCGCGCCCCGGAGTTCTTCCGTCCACCGTACATCTACTACAACGACCTGATGTATGAGACCATAGACCTGGTCTTCATCAGCGGCTACGGCTGCGAGGACTGGGAGGCATACGCCTCTGCTGAGCACCGTATCGAGCGGACTTTGGCCCAGGCAGAAGACGGAGCGGTAATCCTCCTGCACGATTTCGAAGGCAACCATAAGACCGTGGAAGCGCTTAAGGCCATCATCCCTGCCCTTAGGGAGCAAGGTTATGAATTTGTAACCGTAAGTGAATTGTTCAGAAGGAAGGGCGTAAACCTCGCAGGCCAGCGCGGGATCCTCTTCAACGTGACTTCTCAGGCCAGGATCTGAACCCGGGCCTCCCCTTTTATATCAACAGAAGACGTGCCGGCCTTGAACACATACGTTCCGGGCTCTGTTACCCATCTGCCTGCTTCTTCATCGTAGCTTGCCAGGTCTTCCATGGGAACGCTTATCTTCACCGTCTCAGACTCCCCTGCGGCAAGTCTAACCTTGGCAAAGCCCTTGAGTTCCTTGTCGGGTTTGTCGATCTTTCCGGTGGGAGCGGACACGTAGAGCTGGACCGTTTCGCTGCCTTCGCGCGTGCCTGTGTTCGTGACCTTTACGGAGACGTCGATGTTAGCACCGTCAAGCAAGGCAGTGACATCGCTGAAATCAAAAGACGTGTATGACAGCCCGTGCCCGAACGGATACATGACGGCCTCAGGGTGCATGTCGTAGTAGCGGTAGCCGATGTATATGCCCTCTTCGTAAGTAAGCTCGATGCCGTCGCCACCGAAGTTTTCGTGCGTCGGTGTCATGTCGTAGGACTTCGGGAATGTCAGCGGCAGTTTGCCCGACGGGTTGACCTTGCCAAACAGGATATCTGCCATGGCAGCGCCTCCCTGCATTCCGGGGAAGAACTCGCACACGATCGCGGAAGCATCGGGCTCCCATTCTGCAATATCTATGGGACCGGAGACATTCAGCAAAACGATGAGCGGAATACCCAGTCGCTTGGATTCGGCCGTAGCATCATCAAGCGCGGCTCGGTCTTCTTCAGGCATCGCAAGAGACTCGCGGTCGAAGAACTCCTGTCCCTGCGCACTTACGGTGACGATGATGACGTCAGTGTCTTCACGCACTTCGCCGAAGGTAACGTTGCCCTCTCCTATCAGCTTTGAGGCAGCATCGTAAACATTGGTATTAAGCGAAGTCCTGACCTCCGCACTGCCCTCGCCGGATGCTATCGTCTCGCGGCTGTGCCTGCCGTAGAATGCGACTTTGGTACCTTCTGCGAGCGGCAGGACACCGTCGTTCTTAAGAAGAGTAATACCTTCACACGCAGCATCGTAAGCGGCGCGGATGCCTTCTTCGGTATCGATATCGCCAGGAGTCAGATGTCCCTTCACAGCGGGCGTCTCAAGCAGGACCTTAAGGTAGTTGCGGATGGCATCGTCGAGTGCGGACTCGGGCAGAGCGCCGTTCCTTACGGCTTCCATGAGAGGCGCTGAAGTCCTCGGGCCGGGCATGATGAGGTCGTTGCCTGCATCAATTGCAGGAGCCTCCTCGTAAGCCGCACCCCAGTCGGACATAACGAAACCTTCAAAGCCCCACTCGTCTCTTAAGACGTTCGTGAGAAGCCACTTGTTCATGGCGCAGGCAGTGCCGTTGATCTTGTTGTACGCAGACATCACGGTCTGGCATCCCGCATCGACACATGCCTTGAACCCCGGAAGATATATCTCACGAAGAGCGCGCCCGCTGATGTGCTCGTTGATTCCCATCCTTCCCGTCTCCTGGTTGTTCGCCGCGAAATGCTTCACATTGGCAACAACTCCGCCTTCCATTATGCCCTTAACAAAAGCAGGCGCGAGGCTCGAGACCAGACACGGGTCTTCGGAGTAGCCTTCGAAGATCCTGCCTCCGAGCGGGTCGCGGTGTATGTTGACGTTCGGGGTGCCGAGCAAAATGTCTATGCCGAGGCTGTTTGCTTCTCTTCCGAGAGCCCTGCCGCAGCGCTTTATGACTTCCGGGTTCCAGGTCGCGCCGAGAAACATTCCGGGCGGATAGCAGCCGAGCGCAGTAAGAGGTCTTGCGGCAAGCATCTCGCCCAGGTCGGGCGCCTTTACCTTGCCCCCTGCAAGTGCAGACAGTTTATTTGTATCAAGGCATTCCATGCCGGAGATGAACTCATCTTCCGATACGGGATCCCCTGCGATACTGCGTCTCTTGCAGTATGCCCTGAAGGCTTTTTCCTGCTCGTCCTGGATTGAGTTGAATCCGGTGCCGCCGTCCATTACGACAATCGCGGGAATGCCGTATTGTTCCATCCTCTTAGTCCTAAAGGGCGAATCACCGATCACCAGGCGCGCCTTATCTTCAAGGGACATCGCCTTGATCACTTCATCTATCGAGTCTTTGTCAGTAAGTTTTGAAAACATATATACAAATATAAAATTGTGTTTTATGATTAGCAAATATTTTGTTCGAATGAGGTCATTCATATGTCTGATGAGAAGGTTTATAAGATCTTTGTCGTTAACCCCGGAAGCACGTCGACCAAGGTCGAGTATTTCGAGAACGAGAAGAGCATCGTGGAGGCAAACGTCTTCCATGATTCCGTAGTACTTAAGAATTTCAAGACGATCAACGACCAGCTTGACTACCGTATGGAGTATGTCAGGAAGTGGCTCAAGGAAAATAACGTCGACCTTACAGGCGTCGATGCAGTCGTCGGCAGAGGCGGCGCGTGCTATCCCATCGAAGGCGGCACATACGAAGTCGACGACAGGCTGATCTCCGATGTCCGCGAAGCAAAGGGCGGCGTATATCACTCAAGCATGCTCGGCGTTCAGATGGCGAAGCAGTTCCACGACGAGTTCGGCGGAAGGCTTCTCATGGTCGACCCGATCGTCGTTGACGAGTTCCAGGACGTCGCAAGGATCACGGGCGTCAAGGGTATCTACAGGACATCCGCGACACACGCGCTCAACCTCCGTGCCACGGCACACAAATACGCAAAGAGCGTAGGCAAGAAATATAACGAGATGAACCTCATAGTCTGCCACATCGACGGCGGCATCACGATCACCGCGCACCAGCACGGCAGGATGATCGACGCCAACGATGGCAGCGGCGGCGACGGCCCGATGACTCCCACACGCATGGGCACCATGGCTGTAACCGATGTCATCACGAAACTGATGGACAGACCTAAGGAAGAACTCCGCAGTCTCTGCCTTGCAACAGGCGGTCTGTCTTCCTGGTTCGGCACTTCCAACTCCGACACCATCCACTCGATGGTTGAAGCCGGAGACCCTAAGGCACAGCTCATCTGGAATGCAATGATCTACCAGATCACAAAGTGGATCGGTTCGATGGCATGCGTCCTTCACGGCGAAGTCGACGGCATCGTATTAACCGGCGGTCTCATGAGATTCCAGGATGTCTATGACGGCATCAACGAAGCATGCGGTTGGATCGCGCCCGTTGCATCCTACCCCGGCGAGCTTGAGCACGAGGCCATGAGAGCTGCGGCACTGCGCGTGCTGCGCGGCGAAGAAGAAGCTAAGACATACCCCGGCAAGCCCAGATTCGAGGGTTTTGATTTTCTGTAAGGAGAACTGAATATGAGTTTTATCGATACCATCAAAGTTAAGGCAGCAGCTGATCTTAAGACCATCGTACTTCCCGAGTCAGAAGACGACAGAACGATCCTCGCGGCTGCTAAAAATCTCGAAGAGAGGACAGCAAAGCCCGTCATCATCGGCAAGACGGAAGACATCCTTGCTTCCGCAGAGCGCCTCGGCGTAAGCCTTGAAGGCTGTGGCTTTATTGATAATGAGACTTCTGCTGACATCGACAGATACGCAACTCTTCTTGCAGAACTCCGTGCCAAGAAGGGCATGACATTCGAGCAGGCAAAGCAGATCCTTACGACCGACAGACTTTACTTCGGAATCATGATGGTCAAGACTGGCGACGTCGACGGTCTCGTATCAGGCGCGTGCCACACATCCGCGGACATGCTCCGCCCCGCACTTCAGATAATCAAGACAGCTCCCGGAAGGAGCTGCGCATCCATTGCGTTTGTTTTCGACATTCCCGACTGCGAGTTCGGTGAGAACGGCGTCCTCCTCTGCGCTGACTGCGCGCTTATGCAGGACCCGACGCCCGAGCAACTTGCAGAGATCGGTGCAGAGTCGGCGGAATCTTTCGAGAGCCTTGTCGCACCCCACGCAAGAGTCGCATTCCTCTGCCACTCCACAAAGGGTTCCGCGCAGCACCCGTTCGTAGACAAGGTTCAGTCCGCAGTCACCATCGCGAAAGAGCGTTACCCAGATGTTGACCTCGACGGAGAGCTCCAGCTCGATGCTGCGATCGTACCCGAGATTGGCGCATCCAAGGCACCCGGTTCACCCGTCGCAGGCAAGGCAAATGTGCTCATCTTCCCTAACCTCGAGGCAGGCAACATCGGCTATAAACTCATCCAGAGGATCGGCAAGGCTGAGGCATACAGCTTCCTCCAGGGAATGGCTGCGGCAGTCAACGACGTATCCAGAGGATGCAGCGTCGACGAGCTTGCGGGCATCATCGCGATCACCGCGGTACAGGCTCAGCAGATAGCAGCTGCCAAGGCGTAAGCCCCGTTCGAATTGCACATCAAATTGACATAAAAACAAAGCCTGCGCATTGTCCGTGCGCGGGCTTTTGTTTTATGATTTGCCCATGAGCAGTTTGAAAAAGATGTTTAAGAAAGACCACATGGTAAAGCGCATCCTCATGAGCATCTTCGGCGTGCTCATCTGCGGTATCGCGGTAGGATTCTTCAAACGCGCGATGTTCGGCGTCGACCCGTTCCAGTCATTCATGGCAGGCCTCGACGTAATGATCCCGATAGGCTTCGGAACGCTCTATGTCATAGTCAATGTCGTAATGCTCTTGTTCAGCCTCATCTTCGACAGGCACTATATCGGCCTCGCGACATTCATCAACCTGTTCCTGATAGGTTATGTGGCTGAGTTCTCGCTGAACACCCTGGCGAACTTCTTCCCTGACTTAGGACTCGTCGGCCGCGCGGTCTGCCTTCTCATCGGCATATTAGTCATCTGCGTCGCATCGTCGTTCTACATGACAGCCGACATCGGCGTATCGACTTACGATGCAGTCGCTCTTATCATCTCGAATACATGGCACATCGGCAAGTTCAAATATGTGAGGATAATCACTGACGTCGTCTGCGTCGCACTCGGCGTGGGACTGTATTTCCTCGCTGGCGGCGGCCTTGACGGCATCGGCGCGGTCGTTGGAGTTGGAACGATCATCACGGCGTTCTTCATGGGACCGCTGGTGGATCTTTTTGCGAGGAAGCTGGCCAGACCGTTCCTGTACGGCAAGGATAAACCCGAGGCAAAAGCAAAAACTTAAGTTACAATCAAAACATAACAATACAGCCGGGAGGTCCATTATGATCATCTATGTTAAAGCAGGCAGCGTAAACGGCAACGGCACCAAAGAGCGTCCGTATGCAACCATCAACAAAGCAGCTTCCGTGGCTCAGCCCGGCGATGAGGTGATCGTTGCGCCCGGCATCTACAGAGAATACGTTAACCCCCTGACCGCAGGAACTCCCGATGCGCGCATCACTTACCGCTCGGAAGAACATCTCGCTGCGGTCATCACCGGTGCGGAAGAACTTACCGGATGGACCAAACATTCCGATAAGGTCTGGACCGCGAGTGTCGACAACGAGATCTTCGGTGACTACAACCCCTATACAACATATGTTTACGGCGACTGGTATTTCGCAGGCAAGAGCAAGCACACCGGCGTCGTGTACCTCAACGATAATATGCTCTACGAGGCATCTTCGATCGAAGAAGTTGAAGCGGGACTTCCGACGAAAGAGTCATGGGAACCCGAGGCATCCAAGCTCAAGTGGTATGCAGAGCAAGATGGTGTCAAGACCGTGTTCTACTGCAATTTCGGCTCTGTCGATCCCAACACGCAGAACGTCGAGATCAATGTCCGCCGCGAGTGTTTCATGCCGCAGGAAGAAGGCATCGGATACATCACAGTCACAGGTTTCACCGTCTGCAAGGCGGCTACGACATGGGCACCGCCTGCTGCTTACCAGGACTGCATGATAGGACCTCACTGGTCAAAGGGATGGATCATCGAAGACTGCGACATCAGCAACTCGAAATGTTCAGGCATCGGCCTCGGAAAATACTACGACCCCGACAACGACCACTACTTCACAACTAAGAAAGTTAAGAGTCCCACGCAGATGGAGCGCGATGCTGTATGCCGCGGACAGTACTACGGCTGGCTCAAAGAGAAGATCGGATCCCACATCATCCGCCGCAACAACATCCACCACTGCGAGCAGGGCGGCATCATCGGCCGTATGGGCGGAGTCTTCAGCATTATCGAAGACAACCACATCCACCACATCAACAACATGATGGAACTTGGCGGAGCTGAGATCTCCGGAATCAAGATGCACGCTGCGATCGATGTCATCATGAGACGTAACGTGATTCACAACTGCACGATGGGCATCTGGTGCGACTGGGAAGCACAGGGCACAAGGATCACGCAGAACCTCCTGTTTGCAAACCAGCGTCCTGACTATGCTTCCGCGCTCAAAGGCGGCATGATGAGCCAGGATATCTTCGTTGAAGTAAGCCAGGGACCTACGCTCATCGACAACAATGTACTGCTGTCTGACGTATCTCTCAGGATCGCTTCCGAAGGTGTCGCAATGGTGCACAACATCATCTGCGGAAGCTTTACCAGCGTTGGTGACGGCACGGACAACATAATCGACGGAAAGCTCAGGCAGCGCTATACTCCCTACCACATTCCGCACAGGACTGAGGTAATGGGTTTTGTTACTCTGCTTCACGGCGACAACAGATTCTATAACAACATCTTCGTTCAGAAATGGCCTGATACGCCTTTTGAAGTTGATGCCGACAACCGCGACGAGAAGTGGAAGGAAAACCGCAAAGTCGGCACGCACGTATGGGATGAGTATCCGACATACGATGAGTGGATCGCGCAGTTCGATCTCGATTCAGACGTACCCGACATGATGAAACTCGCATCCGCTCACTGGAAGCATCTCCCCGTCTGGTCTGAAGGCAATGTTTACATTGGAGGCGCAAAGGCCTGGAAGAATGAGAAGGATTGTCTTGTCCTGCCGGATGCCAATGTGTCTGTTGAAGTTGAAGAAAACGACGGGGAATTCGTTGTTAAGACTGACCTGTATGAGAAGATCGGTGGATTTGAGTGCAAGATGATCGATTCGGATGTGCTGGGTAAGGCTTTCGAGCCCGAGCAGCGCTTCGAAGATACCGACGGAAGTGCGATCACGTTCGATACCGACTATAACGGCGATGTCCGCAGCAACGG
The DNA here is from genome assembly GCA_024692105.1 of Saccharofermentans sp. The sequence goes on along the minus strand of JAILMZ010000009.1, from coordinate 8,434 downwards.
CGTAATCCCCGGCCCGTTTGCTGAGCCTGTGTAAGTGAAGACTTTTGAATTAGATATGAAGAATGATGTCACATCGCTTCTGCGTTGAACGGATGGATCTCTGATATCTCCTTCTCGAGATTTACTTTCAGCTCTCTGATATCAATATCATTCTGAATATCAAGAAAGTACTTATCCGATACACCGAAGAACTTAGCAAGGCGCAGTGATGTATCTGCAGTTATCTTACGTTCATTGTTAAGGATTGCCTGTATTCTTGATACGGGAACATGTATCTCCTTTGCAAGCCTGTAAGCCGACAGATTCATCGGCACCATAAATTCTTCCCTAAGGATCTCACCCATCTTGGGTGTATCAATCGTACTGCCAGTCATTGCATTCTCCATGTTTTTCCGTATAAGCAAAGTTATTAGAGCAGATTATACCCGTTCCGCGTATACACTTCAAGCGGGTATATTGATTAGAGAGATTCAGACACGGAAAACCTGTGTGTAACAATGTTACAGAGTGCGTCAGGCCTCTAATTTGCTGCATTCTGCGCAGATGCCGGTCAGGAGCGAGTTCTGGCAGTCGAGTGTGAAATTGTATCCGGATTTGATGTAGCTGTCGATCGTATTCATGAATTCTCCGCTCAAATGGTAGATCTTACCGCACTTTCTGCACTGCAGATGAAGGTGGCGGTGACAGCTGTGAGTGGTATCAACAACGCGGTAAAGCCCGGAATCGCTCTTAGACGATCTGAACTTGACTAATATGTTCTTATCTACAAGCTTATCGAGGTTCCTGTATATGGTGGACAGATTGGCTGTGATACCGCGGGTCTCGAGATAGTCGTGGACATCCTTGGCAGAGAAGCTTCCTTCCTTCTCGCATGAGATATAGTCCATTATCGCCTGTGATGATTTTGTGGAGTATTCCTTTTTCATGGTAGATATAATAAGGCCCGCGGGGTACGCGTGTCAATTGCATTTTTGCACAATTTGCGAATGATTATTAAATTTTGCAAACTCCTCTTGACATTGATTATGAGGATAACTACAATCGTTTTGCAAACGGTTTGCAATTTGCATTATATCAGGAGAATTACTATGAACATATTCAAAAAGGCTGTTGCTTCAGCCACGCTTATGGCACTGACGCTCTCATGTGCTGCCTGCAGTGCAGCCGCACCCAAGGACGCAGACGAGACTTTCGACATCGTCACTTCGTTCTACCCCATGTATGTGCTCACGCTGAACATCGCAGGAGGTATCGACGGAGTAACGGTAGCTTCCATGTCTGACCCGAATATGGGATGCATCCATGACCACGTGTTCTCTACCGAAGACCTGAAGCAGCTCGAGGGCGCGGATGTTTTCGTGGAGAACGGACTGGACCTTGAAGTATTCAACGACGAGATACTCGCGGCATACCCCGAGATCGAGATTATCGACGCATCCGCAAACGTTAAGGATGCACCTGCGGACGAGGAAGAAGTCAACGGACATGTATGGACGAGCATCGATGATTACGAACTGCAGATCAAGCAGGTAAGCGCGGAACTGCAGAAGCTCGACCCCGCACACGCAGAGCAGTACGCAGCCAACGAGAAGGCTTATCTCGAAAAGATAGATGCGCTTCGATCTGATAATGCGGACGTTATCGCATCACTCGAAGGCACGGGCGTACTCGTATTGGACGAGACTCTGCCCTCCTTCTGCGTATACGCAGGAATGGACTTCATCACAGTTGAGACAGACCACGAGAATGAGGCGCTCTCAGCAGGCGATATCGCTGAGATAATCGAGGAGATGAACGAGAACGGCATCAGCATCATCTTTGTAGGTGCGGACGGAGATTCGGACATCGCCGATGCAATCGCAGCGGAGACAGGCGCCACGGTAGTCACACTCAATACCTGCATGACGGGCGCTGAGACCGAGAACGCATATATCGACCAGATGGAAGAGAACTTCAAGACATTGTCTGATATCATAGAGTGATCATGAGCGAAGAGCATAACCACAGCGCCTGCGGGAAACACTGCCACTGCATCAGGATCAACGATCTCGGTGTAAAGTTCGGCAAGGACGTCATCTTGGAAGATGTCAATCTTCACATGCACTGCGGTGAGCTCACGGTCGTCATCGGTCCGAACGGAGCAGGCAAGAGCACTCTCCTCAGAGCGATCCTGGGCGAGATCGAGCACGAAGGCACGATAGACCTCAAGGAGACCTCGACCGGCAATCAGAGTGAGATGAGGATCGGATACGTGCCGCAGTCACTTAACATCGAGCGCGAGATCCCCATCACGGTGTACGACCTGTTCGCTTCTTTCATCTCAATGACGCCCGTGTGGCTGTTCAAGAGCAAGAAGCTCTACAACAAGATATACGAACAGCTGAAGATATTCTCCGTCGAAGACTGCATCGACAAGCAAGTCGGCAAGCTCTCCGGCGGACAACTGCAGCGAGTAATGCTCTCCATCGCGATCACCCCGATGCCTAACCTGCTTATCCTCGATGAGCCTGTATCTGGCATCGACGAGAACGGCGTAAGGGACTTCTACCGCATCGTAAACGAACTCAAGACCAAGTACGACCTGTCGATACTTCTGGTCTCGCACGACCTTCACCTGGTAAAGAAGTACGCCGACAAGGTCATACTGATAGACAAGACGATACTCGCGCAGGGCACACCTGACGAGGTCTATAAGAACGAGAATTTCAGGGAGATATTCGGGGAATGATACAGGCAGAGGTTTTGGATTTTCTGAATTATGCCTTCATGAGGAACGCGCTAATCGCGATCCTCATCTCCACGCCCATCTTCGCGATCCTCGGAACGATGGTCGTAAACAAGAAGATGGCTTTCTTCTCTGACGCGATCGGTCACTCCGCACTCTGCGGCATCGCCGTTGGCGTGGTGTTCGGGTTTACCAGCAGGTCGCTGTCGATGGTGTTGTTTGCGATCCTTTTCGCGGTGCTGCTGAACTTCGTGAAGGACCGCACCACATACGGTGCAGACACGATAATCTCGGTGTTCGCCTCCGTCGCGATGTCTTTGGGTCTCGTGCTTCTGTCGATCGGCGGTTCGTTCAACAAATACACGAGCTACCTCGTAGGCGATATCCTCAGCATCACGACATACGAGATCGTCATGCTCGCGATCTGCCTTGTGCTCGTCATCATCTTCTGGATCATCTCGTACAACAAACTGTCCGCGGATTCCCTGAGCAGGTCTCTTGCCCGCAGCAAGGGTATCAACGGCAAGGTCTACGATTACGTTTTCTCTGCGTTCGTCGCGGTGGTCATCATGTTCTCGATCAGATGGATCGGAATACTTCTGATCAACTCCCTGATCATCCTCCCTGCCGCATCATCGCGTAACATCTCGCGCAACACCCGCGCTTACCACCTCTGGTCCGTCATCCTTGCGGTAATCGCAGGCGTAGCAGGACTCATCATCTCCTACTACGCGAGCGCACCTACAGGCCCGGTGATCGTGCTTCTCCTGGGCGGCGCATTCTTCGTCACTTTTGTGATCCACGCGTTCACGAAGGATTGACAATTACTCGTCTATATATCCCCACTCTTTGGTGACTGTATCTACCCAGCAGAATTCTTCTTCACCGAACTTTTTGCCGTCTGACCAGGTCGAGAAGACATCCGTCGTCAAAAGGTTGCCTTCCTGTTCTATTGAACGAAGCGGCGTGTGCCCTACCACCTGCATGTATTCAGGCGGATATACAGTTCCTACACCGTATCCTTTCTGCGGCCTTGCCCATATAGGGCTCGTCGGATCCCACATAAATCCGCTTCCGAAACCGTTGACCGCTTCTATCATCGCATCGATGTCATCGCGGTATGAGTTCAGATAATCATCAACAAATTCTTTGGTCAGTCCTGCATGCGAGAAGACGACATTATCTATGCGGTGCATGATTGCCAGATTTCCTGTGTCATCCAGCTCTCCGAAATACTCGCAGACAACATCCTGCGCATCTTCGGAGAATCCCGGATGATCATACATATCCCAGAGATATGCAAGGTCATGGTTGCCGTAGCACCACAAGGTGTTGGGAAACTTTTTGGCGAACTCTACCATTTTTTGCAGAGTCTCCTTATAGAGTTCGACATTCCGCTCACAGCCCCAGTCATCGCAGATATCGCCCACGCATACTGCGCACTCGCAGTCCGAGTTTTCCATTATGCTCATAGCCCGGTCAAAGATCTCAGGCTTAAGATGTACATCAGGTATAACCAATACTTTCATTTCTTTCACCTCTTTCATTAATTATCACACGAATCATCTGTTACCACACACACTTTCCCGAGTTCCGCGCCGAGTCCCACGCCTTTGATCATTGATACGAGATCGGGACCGCTGATGTCAACGGGAGCGGAAAGCGCAGCGTATATGAGTTCGTCAGCCGCATCCATGACAGAGTCGGAAGCCTGTGATACAAAGATCTTTTTAACTGTACGTCCGTCCAACTTGAAGTGATCCTTCGCGGCAAAGTTGATCTCAAAGTCATAAGCAAACTTCCCGCTCCAATCCGTCTTCTGCAGCGCATATCCGCAAGCAGAGAATATCGCGCGTGTCTTATGAAGAAGTTCTTTCCAGCCTGTATCTTCGGTCTGAGATACGCTCAACAGCATGCCGCCCCGCGTTTTATGTTCTATTCCCAGTTCACGCAGTACATCAGACAGTCTGATCATCCCGCCGATTTTGTATCTGACGGGATGGATGCTGATACTGCCGCACCTGATGAGAACAAGATGCGGGCAGAAACCTGTTTCGAGGATACGGTTCATACCCAGATCGAACCTGCATCCTTTATAGGTCCCGAATTCTTCAAAGAGGTATGCCTGGCAGTCTTCTTCAAACTCATAGATGCCCGTGAGGTCATACGCATTCCCGTGATAGAACTCAAGGTCCCCGCGCGTCTTCGACCACTCGCTGTTATACTGCGTACAGACACCGTCCTGTAAGTCTTTGCGCAGATCCTCGCAAACTGCATTCCAAGTGCTCAAAGGGTACAAGCGATAATCATCGGCCTGCTCCATACAGCCGCCGTCTTCACCGATGCGGAGAATGCAGTTATCGAACTTACGGTCCCATTCAGTTACCGGATTAAAACTCATCCACGGATCCTGTTCAAACCTCCTGACAACACCGTCCCCGTATACTCCCCAGCATCCTTCGGGAAGAGCCTTTTCCAATACCCCTTCCCCGTTAAGTCTCATCGTGTTTTCGCGGGGCAAGAGAAACATGACGGCAAGCGGTTCCACTGCCGCTTTTCTCTTCTCGAGGATATTTATCATGTAGGTCAAAGCCTGCTTGATCTCATCCGAGGTCGTAAAGCGCTTTGCATCGCACGGCTCAAGGTCTTCCACCAGAGGCAGCACCTCGCTTTGCCTTACCACCTTGTTCCTGAAACCCATCTCCAGTTTCTCGCGTCTGATCCAGGCTGATGCAGCATCCTCGTCGATAAAACCGTCTTCGTCAAGGAAGTATCTTCCCAATGTCTCCTGCTCGAAAACATGCCACAGCATCGCAGGCACCTCATCGTAGAGCTTCAACTCCTCGAAATTCACCGTCATGCAGTACCTGTCATTATTCATGCGCCTGTCAGGAAGCAGGATGTAGTTGCACGGCTGTTCCGCGAGTTCAAGGAATCTGTACAGGTGCCTGACGAGCTCATTGTCTCTCGGAAGATACTTGTCTATGTTTTCCATAAGAAGCCTGATGTCTGCTTTTGTCTTATAGAACACCTTTCCTTTTCCCTTGTTAAGGAGATTTACCACCCAGGAGATCGGCGTCCAAGCGCTCATGAGAGTATCAGCCCTGAGGTCGCCGCCAAAGTACAGGCAGTCGAGATCATTTGCTCGCCTCCACGCATCGTATAGACGACGCCCTATCTTTGTATCTTCCCACTCGGGTTTTGTCTCAAGTCCCTTAAGCCAGTACAGGCAGAAGTTCTTCAGGTAATCATCGCTGTAATCATTGCCCAGATAACCTTTCATCATATTTTCCATAATTCTTTCCTCCTTTGAAAACAAAGCCCCGGGAATCCATCCGGGGCAGGTTATGTTGGCAGTGTTGTTGGTCTTTATTTAATATCCGCGATCTTCAGGATCGTCTCTTCCGGATTCCGGTGAAGTACTCCGGTCCCGCCGGCAGCTTCCCATTCCTTGATGTTGACCGGCAGGTCGTCTATCAGGATGCACATCGGTCCTTTGCAGTAATTCACTTTCTCTGCGCGGTACACGATGTTGACCTTAACATCTTCTCCGAGGAGTCTTCTTACCCAGGCGGTCTTGTCATCGCCTGCAGTATGGATCCCGCGTTTCGGTTTGGGGATGCCCGTAAGGATCTCGGTGCGGTCGCCATATGCGGCGCGGATCTCACCGAACATCTCCACGGCGCCCGGCATCGGCTCAAGCTTGTCGTAGAAATGTTCGACTGTCCTGATGCGTTCCCACATGAGGTCATCTTCTTCCTTGGTTCTGGACTTGCCCTGTCCGGGGCACGGCAAACCGCACAGCACTTCGACACCGCGGTCGAAATCCGCAAGCACGCCGTCCATATCAAAGTAGATCTTCTCTATCACTTTGATCACTTCCTTTCTCAAATAGTTTAGCATTGTTTATTCGTCTCTTTTCAGTATGTGTTTATCGATTAGTTTCATTGCTTCAGCAGCAGTGATCTTGCCTGCAAGAACGCTTACGACGAATGGTGCAAGGTCATTAAACATTACCGGCCAGTACTCTGTAATGTGTTTTTCCGTATACGGTACCGCACTCCATACCTTGTAATTGATTACCGTCAGCGCAGCAACATCAAAGCCAAATGCAGTGATATAGAACCTCGGCGTGAAGTAGACTTCGCCATCAGTCTGACACGGTATCACAAGAGCATTCAAATACTCAAGAAGCCTCATCATTTCATCTATATGCCCGTTTTCCGAATTGCACAGATCCGATACTACCTTCGGATAGTAAGTCCTGACTTCAGCATGGCGTTCGAAGAACCAGATGCTGCTCTCGATGTGTCCGACCGGACAATCAGGTATATCAAAGATCATCGTGATACGCGGAACGCCAAGATCGGTATCACACTTATAACAGATATCCTCAGAGTCGAGATAAATCCTGAACCTCATGGCTCTTTCCTTATTCGTCAGGCGCCAGCCCTTATGCGGCCTCCCCGTCTTGTGTTTCGGGGTCTCCTCGACATACGTGACGGGGATATCCCGCACGAAATGCGTTTTCTGCAGCTCGTCCTTATCCGGGAAAGCGATTTCGTACCTTTCCAGGATATCGCTTACTGATAGCTTTCTGTCGTAGTTAGAATGTGAATTGACGCTTATATCCGTTTCCTTCAAGATCTCTTCATTGCACAGCATGCGGGCAAGGCTTAGGCGGACGGTCTCTTCCCTGCGATACGGCAGGTTCATGTTGCACATATCATCGAACATGTATTTGGTGTCTCCGGATTCAAGGCAGGCGCCCGTGATCAGATACATATACTCTGTATCATCGCCCTTGAGACACGTCTTAATGTACGGGTCGTCCAACGTGACTAATTTCTTATAGAGTTCCCAGATGTTGTCACATTCAATGTTTCCTGGTCTCTTCTCGTCAAATGATCTCATTTTCTTTTCCTCCTTTAAGATAAAAAACACCGGCTCTGCGGCCGGCTTACACTCACTGTTTTAAGATGTTTCTTGTTAATCAGGCTCGTAATAACGGACAGCGGTTATCACATCTTCCAAACCGGAATCCTTCAAGTATCCTACAAGCTGTTTGCCTGTCATGCTGTTTGGCTTCGATAGTGCCTTGATAATCAGTTCTCTTCCTTTGTCATATACATCCGTAAGCACTAATTCGATCCTGATTTCCTGGATGTCATGGCCATCGATATTAAGCATTCCGGGCTTTACGAACTTCATCTCGAGCGAATGTTCCCAGCAGTCCGCCCAGAGTCTTTCCCGGACGGCATAACCATTCTCCGTGAACACGCCGACTATTCCGTAATCAAAGCCCATGCCTATCGCCTGTTCCCAGGCTCCCTGATACTTACGATAGTCAGCTTTCAGAGTTGCCTTGTAACCCTTATCCTGAAGTAGCGATCTGATATCGTTCTCATCGTCGTCCAGGGGATAGATGATGATCTCTTGTTCGCCCGCAAGCACCAGATATAAAGGATAGTAAGAAGTACTGATAATCCTTCTCATTCCGAGGTTGACTTTCTTCTTCGACGGATGAGAATCATTTCCTGCCTCTACGATAAAACCTCGAAAACCTTTGATCTGCATAACCTTATCCAACTTGTAAACTGTTCCTTCCACTCTTGTCATCTCATCACCTTCTTTCTTGATTTGTTCATTTCTAAGCATGCAAAAGCACCTCCTTTTATCAGGGTTGATTCGAAAATCTCTTTTCACCCT
>JAILMZ010000140.1 GCA_024692105.1 Saccharofermentans sp. | reverse complement strand
TCAACCAAGAAACCGCTTAAACCATGTGTTTTTAAGCTTTGTGTGAGGTGATTCGTTAACAATGGTCCATTCCGTAAAACAAGGCAAGACAGAGCGACAGTCGTATTCCAAGATCAAAGAAGTAATTGAGGTGCCTAACCTCATCGAGAACCAGAAGCAGTCTTATCAGTGGTTCATCGATGAAGGTATGCAGCAGATCTTCGATGAAGTATCTCCGATTACTGACGATCAGGGTAAGTACGAAGTCTATTTTGTCGGAAAGATTTTCGATTCTGAGAATCCCTGTGATCCCACAGGCAAGGAGAAGGACGGCAAGGGTAAGAAGAGCAAGGAGACAAAAGCTCCCGTTAAGCTTACCAAGTCTGCAATTATTGACAGCTGCAAGAAGAATGACAGCAACTATGCCGCTCCCTTAAGCATTCAGCTCAGACTCCACAACAAAATTGACGGAACAGTAACAGACGAGACAGCATTCGTCGGCAATTTCCCTATCATGACTGATCAGGGTACATTTATTGTCAACGGTGCGGAGCGTGTCGTCATCAATCAGATCGTAAGATCTCCCGGAGCTTACTACAGCGAGATGAGATCTAAGATGGGCAACAGACTGCTTTCTGCTGAGCTCATTCCTTACAGGGGATCATGGATCCTTATCGAAGAGGATGAGAAGGAGAGCAAGCTTACAGCCAAGGAGAAGGCTCTCAAGGCTACAGGTTCTGATGTCACCAGCGATCCTGATGAATATAACCTCATCTATATCGTAGTAGATAAGTCTCACAAGATCTCCCTCTCAGTATTCCTGAGATGCTTAGGTCTTGTTACCAACGAGGACATTATCAACATGTTCGGTGACGAGGACTGCATCAGAATGACTCTTGAGAAGGACGAGACAAAGAACGCAGCTGATCCCCAGACTGCAGCTTTCGCTGAGTTCTTCAAGAAGGTTCGTAACAACGAGCCCTTCACGGTAGACAATGCTAAGAACATTCTTAATAAGACATATTTCGATTCTCTGAGATATGACCTCGAGCGTGTTGGTATCTATAAGGTCAACAAGAAGTTCGAGCTCTCAGCAAGAATCATCGGAAGCAAGACGGCTGCAAATGTCGTTACTGACGACGGTGAGCTCATCTGCAAGAAGAACACTGTCATCACTGACGAGATCGCTGCCAAGATCGAAGATTCAGGCGTTATGGCTGTTGAGATCTTCCCCAGAAAGCTCGTACGCGCAGCTGATGAGGATGAGTTTGAGGATAAGCCTCTCAAGGTTATCGGCAACGGCAGAGTTGACGCTTCTGCATTCATCGCTAACAGCATTACAAAGGCTGAATTCAAGAAGTTCGACCTCGAGAGAACAGGCATCAACGAGAAGGTCAGAGCCGTTGTATTGAGAGAGATCATCGAAGCAGTTAAGGCTGAAGGCAAGAATGACGTCGCTTCCAGACTCGAGGCTGCCATGGCTGAGCGTAAGGAAGACCTCATGCCCAGAAACCTCACAGTTGACGATATCTATGCATTCGTTTCTTACTATATCGGCCTCCACAGAGGTGTCGGCAGAATCGACAACATCGACCATTTGGGCAACCGTAGAGTTAAGTCTGTAGGCGAGCTCCTTCAGAACCAGCTCCGTACAGGTATCCAGAGAGTCGAGAAGAATACAAGAGACAGGATCTCCCAGATCTCCAGCAAGGACGACGGTGTTGTAACTGCAACAGGACTTGTTAACACAAGACCTTTGAGTGCAGCATTCAGAGAGTTCTTCGGTTCATCACAGCTCTCAGCATTTGCAGATCAGAACAACCCTTTGGCTGAGCTTACGAACAAGAGAAGACTTTCTGCTTTGGGCCCCGGCGGTATCTCAAGAGAGAGAGCTTCCATGGAAGTCCGTGATATCAACCCTACACACTACGGACATATGTGTACGATCGAGACACCGGAAGATCAGAACATCGGTCTTATGACCGCACTTGCTATCTATGCACGTATCAACAAGTACGGTTTCATCGAGACTCCTTACAGAAAGTTCGACAAGGAGAACTTAAGAGTTACTGACGAAGTTGTTTACATGTCCGCTGACGAAGAGGATGAGTTCAACATCGCCCAGGCTAACGAGCCTATCGATGAGGACGGCCGTTTCATCGGCAAGAAGATCGTATGCCGTTACTTAGACCAGTTCCTGCAGCTTGACCCTGAACAGGTCGACTACATGGACGTATCTCCTAAGCAGCTCGTATCCGTTTCAACATCACTTATCCCGTTCCTTGGTAACGACGATGCTAACCGTGCCCTCATGGGCTCCAACATGCAGCGTCAGGCAGTACCTCTCATCAAGCCTGAGGCACCTATCATCGGAACAGGTATGGAATACCGTGCAGCTAAGGATTCAGGCGTATGCATCGTCGCAGCACACGCCGGTGTCGTATCCTTCGTTGCATCAGACAAGATCGAAGTTACTACATCAGAGGGCACAGTAGATACATACATGCTCGCTAAGTATCAGAGATCCAACCAGAGCACATGCATCAACCAGCGCCCGATCGTTTCAATCGGCGATAAGGTAAAGGCCGGCGATACCATCGCAGACGGTCCTGCTACCGACAACGGTGAGCTTGCTTTGGGACGTAACGTTCTCATCGGATTCACCACATGGGAAGGTTATAACTACGAGGACGCTGTTCTCGTAAATGAGAGAATCGTTAGAGATGATGTTTATACATCTATCCATATCGAAGAACATGAGTGCGAAGCACGTGAGACAAAGCTCGGTGCTGAGCAGATCACAAGAGAAGTTCCGAACGTCAGCGATGATGCACTTTCCAACCTCGACGAGAACGGTATCGTTATGATCGGTGCAGAGGTTAAGGACGGAGACATCCTCGTAGGTAAGGTTTCACCTAAGGGCGAGACAGACCAGACAGCAGAAGAGAGACTTTATAAGGCAATCTTCAACGAGAGAGCAAGAGAAGTTAAGGACACATCCAAGCGTGTTCCTCACGGCGGCTCAGGCGTAGTTGTTGACGTTGTTGTTTCCACGAAGGAGACAAACGGTAACCTCAAGAACGGTGTTGACAAGAGAGTCCGCGTTTATGTCGCTCAGAAGAGAAAGCTCTCCATCGGCGATAAGATGGCAGGACGTCACGGAAACAAGGGTGTTGTTTCAAGAGTTCTTCCTGAAGAGGATATGCCCTTCTTACCTGACGGTACAACACTTGATATCTGCTTGAACCCCTTGGGCGTTCCTTCACGTATGAACATCGGTCAGCTCCTCGAGGTACACCTCGGCCGTGCTGCCAAGGCACTCAACTGGAAGATCGCCACACCTGTTTTCGACGGCGCAAACGAGAACGACATCGCAGATGCATTCGAGCTTGCAGGAATCGATAAGGACGGTAAGACTGTTCTTTACGACGGACGTACAGGTGAACCTTTCGAGAACAGAGTAACAGTAGGTATCATGTACTACATGAAGCTGCACCACTTGGTTGACGACAAGATGCACGCAAGATCTACAGGACCTTACTCACTCGTTACACAGCAGCCTTTGGGCGGTAAAGCCCAGTTCGGCGGACAGAGATTCGGTGAGATGGAAGTTTGGGCACTCGAAGCTTACGGTGCTGCTCATACTCTCCAGGAGATCCTCACAGTCAAGTCC
>JAILMZ010000065.1 GCA_024692105.1 Saccharofermentans sp. | reverse complement strand
GAGTCTTCCTGCTCCGTGCGGCGCAGAATAATTCCAATCGGGATTACCCTTGCCTATGGCGATGACTGAGCCGTCTCTCATATTGATCGGAATCAATACTTTCTCGCCCTTGTGTGCTGCGATCGCGCCTTTGCGCAGTATCATCTCTTCAGTATCGATATAGTTGTGTATCGTGTGGAAGGACTCTCCTGCGGCAAGACCCGCGCTCTCACACAGGATCTCGGCCATAAGTTCTCTGTTTCTTCTCGCGAATGCCTGGCAGATCTCAACATCGCGGAGGTAATCCTCAAGGAATTCCCCGTAGAGGAAACAAAGATCCGGAGGCATGCTTGTCTCGCCGTTGTTGACCTGCCATTCGAGCTGCTTCAGAGCAGACTGTATCTCAGTCTTGCGTCCCTCCGCCTTGTATGTTCGGATGATCTCATCTCTCTTCTCCAGATAACCTTCGTAACCTCTGTTGAGTTTGACCGCGAGCTTCTGGTAATACTCTGCGACCTGCTTTCCGAGATTCCTGGAACCGGAGTGAATGACAAGATACTTTGTCCCGTCAGAAGCAACATCTATCTCAATAAAGTGATTGCCGCCGCCGAGTGTGCCAAGAGATCTGTTAAGTCTTCTGGCATCCTTGAGATTCCTATAGCACTTGAGCTTGGTAAGCTCGAACGGCTCCTGTCTGCCGTTCCACACATTCTTTCCCGAGGGAATGTAGTGTGCCGCTTCGTCCACTTTCGCAAGGTCGATCTCTCCCTTGCCGAGGTTGACGGTATACATACCGCAGCCGATATCTACGCCAACGACATTCGGAACCGCCTTATCGGTAATGGTCATAGTAGTGCCTATCGTACAACCCTTACCGCTGTGTACATCCGGCATTATCCTTATCTTCGACCCTTCGGTCATCTCATAGTCGCACATTCTGCGGATCTGCTCGATAGCCTCGTCTTCAATGACTTTGGCATAGCAGACCGCAGTGTTGACCTTTCCTTTAATTTCTAACGCATTCATGTGTTGTTCCTTTCTTATGCTGCGACCCCCTCATACCTTGCGGAATTGAGCACGCTCATCATAAACGCATAGGGGTCCAGTTTGTCATCCTTAAGCATTGCGAATATCTGCGGCGACATGCCGGAGACCAGTACTACGCCCTGCTCGTTCATCGTTACCGGTTGCTGCCTGTTAAAGCTGTTGACGTTCCAGAACACCAGCTGCGGCAGCTTGTAGCCCTTCTGCTCAAACTTAGCCTTGGCCGTTTCGAAGTTAGTCATATCCGAATCATTTGCGCAGTAGTCAAACTCCATATCCGACACGATTATAATCCTGTCCGGCATATCGCTCTGCTTCAGGCGGTTCTTTACGGCCGTTTTCAGTATCAGGTCAAAAGTCTTCCCGATATTGGTATTGGCAACCTCATTGAAGCTCATGCAGTAATGCACCTTCTCGAAGATATCATTACCCTTTATCTCGACCAGCCTAGGGTTTGCAGAAAACGTGATGAAGTGGTTTGCAAACGCACCTCTGTTACGCTCGGCGTAATAAATACCCAGCGACTGCGCTACCGCCGCCGGACATACACCCCAGCCGCCATACATTGAACCGGAACCGTCGACAACAACCAAAGTACTATCTGAGTTTACATAGTTCTCCAGGCTGTTCCAGGTAGTATCCAGCACTTTCCTTTCGCTGAAAGACATGGTGCCGTCCTTCAGAACAGAGTTAACGATATCGAACGGAGTAAGCGCTGCAGTCTTGAGCACGGAAGGCTCTTCCTTCGCCCTGTCCAAGAAAGCACAATACCTGTCATGGTCGTAGTTAAGGAACGCCTTCCTGTACTTGAACATCGCCTTTGAAGGCTGCTTGCTGTAATCGAAAGTATAGTCCTTCTCTCTCAGGTTATTCTCGATTATCCTGATATAGGTTCTGAGCAAGACGAGCTTCTTTCTGTACTCACATTCGCTAACGCCCATACCGCGTGCGATCTTTCTGGCCAGTCTTACAGTTTCCTTGCTGCTGGCATTTACAGAAGGCAGCCACTTGGCCATAAGTGATACGGAACCCTGTGACTGCACGGCCTCCATATCCTTATCCAAGGTATCCTTGATGTAAGCGACAGCTTCCTGCTCACAAGCAGTATCCATAAGTGCCAGGATATCGTCGCATCTGCCGTACTCGGCAACATTGGCTATATTTCTTCTGACAGTCTCAGGATAGTTCGAAGCCAGATACTTCATTATGACTCTGAAGAATCTTCGCTCACCCAGACCGCCTCTGACATCTCTTGCGAAGAACAGTGTCTTCATCGCGATGTCTCTGTCTTCTGCGAAAGCTCTTACAAACCTTGTGACGATCTCATCGTCAGAAGCGTTTCTTAATGCACCGGCCGTAGCAAACAGGTCGAGGCAGTCAGACATAGTGCTTGCGTTGCTTACAGCACCGTTTGCAGTGTATGCCGTATTCGATTCTTTCTTAAGCAATCTCAACATTTTCTTTATCTCCTTTAAAACAAGGTGCATTGGATAACTCCGTCAGATTAACAGTCTGCTGCTTATTTGCTGTATGCACCTTTAATTCAACACGGTTACAAGACACTGAAGTAGTTGCAGGATTCGAACCTGCTCAGCCACAAACCGCCCGCAATTGCTGTAAGTGTCTTCGCATTGCAATTGTATGTTAACCCGTTGATAGGGGTTTTAATAGATGCAGATTGACATATAATTACAACCCCTATACAATATAGATATTCAAGGCTTTATCCGCAGTTTTGCGTGTATATGCAACCCCAGACAGGAGTTATGTATGACAGAGAAATACAAGATCTACCTCTCGGAAGATACCAAAACAAGACTTATCAACGACGCAGAACTGTTTGAGTTTACTAAGGATGACGGCACCATGAATCTTAACGGGTTCCTGAAGGAGTTGATAGTAAGCTATTTCGAGCAGTACAGGAGTGACAACGCTGCTCTTATGAACGGCCTGATCGAAGACCTGTCTTCCGCCAAGGGCATGAAACAGAAGGAAGCATCCGTTCTTGCGGAGCGGATCATCCGCACCTATATCAATGCGGCCGAACCGGCCTCATCCAAGAGCGCGGTTATCACTCTCACTGTGAGCGGTGAATCTTATGACATCATCAAGATAATCGAGAATAATCTTCTTCAAGACTCTTCCCTGTCCGGTTATATAAAGGACATGTTCCTGTCCTACCTGTCCATTCCGCGCAACAAGAGAGAAGAGATCATCTTCAGGCACACATATGAGACCATTAGGAAAGCTATTGCCGAGAACCGCGTGATCACTTTCACATCTACTAATTCGAATCCCGGGATCACGCCTGCGGTCGAACCGTATCTGAT
>JAILMZ010000056.1 GCA_024692105.1 Saccharofermentans sp. | reverse complement strand
CGAGAAGATCAAGAAGAGTTGCAATGTAGGCAAGATAGTATCAAACATACTTTGCATAATCTGTATCGTCGGATGCGTATGTGCTCTCATCGGAGGCATCTGGATATTTGCGCAGGGAAGAGAGTTTGACGATATGATCGCACAGGGTATCGAATCGGGGATAATTACTACCGGAGATGATATCGGAAGCGTAAGGATGGTTCACATCGGAGTTATCGATGCATCGACGATTCATTCTGACATACCCGCTATGCAGGAAGCGATCAACGATCACCCTTATGCGATATCCTACGGTATGACATTAATGGGGATAACGGCATTCATGGCTGTGGCTGCAGTGCTGATCAAGCTCATCGGAAGCGTATTCGGCCTGATCATCAAAGAGGATACGCCCTTTAACGATAAGGTAATCAAGAGGGTGACCATAGTACTGGGTGCAATATGTGCAGTCATGTTCCTCACTTCCGGAATGGCATTCGGCGTACTCGGCTGTGTTGTCACATGGGTAGTATATACGATACTTGATTACGGCAAGACCCTTCAGATACAGTCTGACGAGACACTGTAAGGAGGGCATATGGGACAGATAATATTGAGACTCGACAGAGTCATGGCAGATCGCAAGATCTCCCTTAATGAACTATCGGAGAAGGTGGGCGTGTCCAACGTAAACCTCTCGAAGATGAAGAACGGCAAGATATCGGCCATCAGGTTCTCGACGCTCGAAGCGATATGCGAGGCGCTCGACTGCCAGCCGGGGGACATACTGGAATACAGAAAATAATAGGGATAGAAAGCGAGGGGCCTGAAAGGGCCCCTTGTTCATTTCATGATCTCCCAGAAACTAATCGCACTTGCGGCAGCGACGTTCAAAGAATCGACACCGAGATGCATCGGTATCATGACCCGGTAGTCGCTTGCTGCTATGACATCTTTTGGCAGCCCTGTTCCTTCTGTGCCGAGTATGACCGCGAGTTTCTCATTCGTGCGGATCTCTTCGTTATCGACGCTGGTCGAATCGTCGGTCAGAGCCATCGCGACAGTCTTGTATCCGTATGAGTGAAGAATATCTATGAGTCTGGTGTTCTGAGAATCCTCGAGTGCCGCCTTTGCCCAGGGTATCTTAAAAACAGTCCCCATGCTGACTCTCGCAGCACGCCTGGTAAGAGGATCGACAGAAGGGTGGGTAAGAAGTACGCCGTCCATTCCGAGAGCGGCAGCAGATCTGATGATCGCACCGACATTCGCAGGATTAACGACGTCGTACAGTACGGCGATGCGTTTCGAGCCGTTGCAGAGTTCTTCCACGGTTAGTTCTGTCTTCCTTTTGAAAGCTGCCCAAAGCCCGCGTGCCAGGTGGTGGCCGGTCATGTCTATCATGACTTTCTGATCTGCGATATATATGGGGAGGCTATCTGCTTTCTCTTTGCCGCAGCACTTCTCCAGTACCTCGAAAACAGGCTTCGCCTCAGCTTCCAGCCTCGCAGTTTCCACGAGCATCGAGACCGGCTCGTAACCTGCATTAAGAGCATCGATGATGACGCCCGCAGTCTCCGCAAGGAAGACTCCGCTGCCGTCTTCAAAGTATGTGCGGAGCTGGGGCTCTGTGATTCTTGCGAATATGTCCAACTCAGGAGCGTTTATGTCAGTTATCTCGATCAGGTTCATAATCTTTCATCGCGTTCCTTATCCTGCTGAGCGACTCGGGCGTAATGCCGAGATATGTCGCGATATGCTTCTGCGGTATCTTAGACGCCAGTTCGGGGTACAGCTTTTTGAAGTGGATATACCTTTCTGTCGCGCTCTCGGTAAGGAAGCCGTTCTCCCTGTAGATCTTATACCTGAAACCTTTTTCCAGCAGAGAGATCCAGGTATCTTTCATGCCTTCGCTTTCGCGTATGAGCTTTCTCGCGTCCGCCACACTGATGAGCATTACCGTGCTCTCTTCGAGCGTCTCCCACATGCAGATGCGTTCGTCGTAACCGAAGAAACCTTCGTCCATACACATCGTGCCGTTAATGGCAAAACCTCTCGTGATGTCATTGCCGTCTTTGTCGACGTAATAGCATCTCAGGGTACCCTTAAGCACGATCCCGGCCATGCGCGTATCGTCACCGATCCTGGCCAGGATCTCGCCCTTCGGCACAACGCGGAAAGATGCTGCGGCTATGGCGCGGTCAAGCACCTCATCGTCCACCTTGATATCATGAACTTCCGCTATCTTCTTAAGTTCTTCAATAAGATATTCTTTATCCATAGATCCATTACTGCGGCTCCCAGGATCCCTGCTGTCTGATGCCTGTCTGCCGCGCGGTGTCTTCGAGTCTCATTATCTCATTTTCGGTAAGGTTTGTGTTCATGGCTTTCGCAAGTTGCTCCGCGTGGTGCGGCTTGGTCACACCGACTATCGGAACCGCGCCTTTGCCGAGAACCCAGAGCACGGGTATCTGCGACTGGTCGATATCGTACTTGGATGCAATCTCCTTCATCTCAGAAAGCAGCCCCGATATCTTTTTGAACTTGGTTTTAGGGAAGGCAAGATTTCTCATGGAAAACGTAGGGAAATGATGGTCCGTATCGTACCTGCCGGAGAGCGCGCCCTGCTCTAAAACCATATATGCATAGTAAGTGATTCCGTTACCGTTGCAGTAATCGATGATAGCCTGCTGGTCATTGCGCAGGAGACTGAAATGATTCTGCACTGCGCCTAAGGCAAGACCGTGTCTGCCAAGTATCTCCTGCGCCTGCTTTACGTGACCTGGCGATACGTTCGAGACGCCGAGGGATCTGATCCTGCCGTCCTTGATAAGCGGAACGGCTTCTTCGATGTTCTTCTCAAGATTGTTCGGAACATGTATCCAGAACAGATCCGCGTTCTTCCTTCCGAGCCTTGCCATGCTGCCTTCGAAAGACTCCGTCAGGGCGCCCTGCTTGTAACGTTTCGACGGGAAGAACTTAGTCGAGATGAAGATGTCATCCCTGCCTTCGATTAGAGTACCCAGCAGCTGTTCGCACGTGCCCATGCCGTACACTGCCGCCGTATCCCAACGCTTGAACCCGAGTCCGTATGCCGTCTCGAAAGCCTCCGCGAGTTTTGCCTTATCCGCCTTCTGCCCGAAAACAAATGCTCCGCCGTTGGTGCCGGAACCCCATGCCCACGTGCCTATCAGTATCTTGTCATTTGCCATATCCGTACCTCCGTTTGCGAGTAATATAACAGAGCCTTAAGGGGCGCGCATTGATATATGTTAAGTGTGACATATCCCTTACAAACCTTGCAATCAGCGGCTCACTTGTTTATTTTTATTACGTAAAAACTTGAGGAGAGCGCTGATGGATACTTTCATAGAGAAACTCACTGAGATCAACGACATAGTAAATTCTTTCGTATGGGTGAAGATAGGACTTATCCTTCTCATCGGTACGGGTATCCTTCTGACGATAGTTACCAAGTTCTTCCAGGTCACGCACATCGGCCACTGGTGGAAAAAGACCGGTGGCGGTGTCTTTGACAAGAAGAGCCACAACAAGGACGAGAAGGGAAGCGTATCACAGTTCCAGGCGCTCTGCACGGCTCTCGCAGCTACCATCGGCACGGGCAATATCGCAGGCGTATCTGCAGCTATCTGCCTCGGCGGTCCCGGTGCGGTCTTCTGGATGTGGATCGCGGCTTTCTTCGGCATGATGACAAACTTCTCCGAGAATGTGCTTGGAATCTTCTACAGAAGAAAGAACGATGAGGGCGAATGGTCCGGCGGCGCTATGTACTATCTGCAGGACGGACTCGGCAACTACAAAGGCTGCAAGGTCATCGGAAAAGTCCTCGCCATACTGTTCTCCTGCTTTGCCGCACTGGCTTCGTTCGGTATCGGCAACATGGGACAGGTCAACAAGATCACGCTCAACATCGAGTCTGCATTCTTCGGCGATATCTCTGACACCATGACGGTGTTCGGCAACATCAAGCTCATCCCGCTTGTAATAGGTCTTATCCTGATGGTGCTTTCCGGCGTCATCATTCTGGGCGGTCTTAAGAGGATCGCGGCTTTTGCCGAGAAGGTCGTTCCTTTCATGGCGGTCGCATATATCCTGGGTGCGCTCATACTCTGCATCATTCACATTCCTGCAATTCCCGCGGCATTCGCAGCAATCTTCAAGTTCGCTTTCGGCATCAAGCCGGTCGCAGGTGCTGCTGCAGGAATCGTTATCAAGGATGTTATCACACAGGGCTGCAAGAGGGGCGTGTTCTCCAACGAAGCAGGTCTCGGTTCGTCCGTTATGGTACACAGTAACTCCGATGTTAAAGAGCCCGTCAAGCAGGGCATGTGGGGTATCTTCGAAGTCTTCGCGGACACTTCCGTCGTCTGCACCATGACTGCGCTGGTAGTCCTTACATCTGGTTTTATCGATCTTGATACAGGTCTTGTCAAGGAAGGCGTCGAGGATGCCACACTTGTCGCAAAGGCCTTCAGCAATGTTTTCGGCAAAGGCGGAGAATACTTCATCGCCGCTGCGATCCTTCTCTTCGCGTTCACGACGGTCCTCGGCTGGTCTCACTACGGAAGCAAGTCTGTCGAGTATCTCATGGGCACCAAGGCAGCGAAAGTCTACAAGGTGCTGTTCGTTCTGGTGATCGTCGCAGGCGCTCTGATGGAAAGCTCGCTCGCATGGGATATCTCCGATACGTTCAACGGTTTCATGATGATCCCGAACCTCATCGGCGTCATTGCACTCTTCCCGCTCGTAAAGAAGATCACGGACAACTATGTTGCACGTAAGATCAAAGGACAGACGGACGTTAAGCCGCTCCTGTCATATGACGAGAAGATACAGGCCGAGCATGAGGAACTTGTAAAGCAGGGAGCAGAGTAAAACTTTATTACCTGAACTCGATGTAATCCGGGTTTATCCTCTTTAATGCTGCTTTGATCTTGGGAAGTGATTCCAGGAAGACTTCAACACACTTGGGGTCGAACTGCGTTCCCTTGCCTTCTTCGATTATCTGCAAAGCCTTTTCCATAGGGAAGGCCGGCTTGTATACGCGGGGAGACGACAGTGCGTCGAAAACGTCCGCCACGGCCATGATCCTTGCAGACAAAGGTATCTCTTCGCCTTTAAGTCCTTCCGGATAACCTTTTCCGTCCCAGCGTTCGTGATGGTATGCGACCATGTTGCGTGCTTCGGTAAGGAATCCGCTGCCGTCTACTCCGTTGATGGCCTTGTCGATTATCTCCTTGCCGATAGTCGTATGTGTCTTCATCTGCTCATACTCTTCGTCGGTAAGTTTGCCGGGCTTGTTGAGGATAGCATCCGGGATCTTGATCTTACCGATATCGTGGAGCGGTGCAGACTTGATGACATCTTCCTTGTACTGCGGAGTGATGATGTCGGGGTAATAACCTTTCAGCTTTAATCCTTCGAGGATTATCTTCACATAAGCAGCGGTCTTCTGGATATGATCACCGGTATCGGAATCCCTTATCTCGACCAGGTCTGCCATCAGTATCATGAGACCGTTCTGCATCTTAAGCGTGTTCTCGGCGTATTCGCGGATATCGTGCAGCTGACTGGACATGCCGATCTCCATCTTGCTGACTGATACGTACAGATCCTCGACCTCATTGTGCGAATGGATATCAAGCCGTTCGAGGTTCCTGACGCTCTCATCCATTGCTTCCTGGTCACCGATGTTCTTGATGTAATCATTGGCGGCATCCGTGATGGAAGTGATGGGGTAGATGAGAGAGACTTCTATCTTGATTATGTATATCAAAATGGCGATGAAGGTCAGTATCGTAACGACGATGATGATCGTACGGACATATTTACCGAGCACGATACTGATCTCGTTGGTGTCTATCTCTACACACAGAAGACCTACGGGGTTGCCCTCGCTGTCGAAGATGACCTTGTATCCGTTGAGCATGTATCCGTATTCATCGGAATGACCTTCAAGAACCGAACTGCTCTCGCGGCTTTCCTTTATTGCCTCCTGGAGCAGGAGAAGAGTGTCATCCTCGAAACTGCCTTCTTCGCAGGGCGTTCCGAGATATGTGTATGTTCCGCCGGCTTCCAGTTCTTCAGTCGTCTTCGTGTTTATCGCGTATGTTAGGCTGTGGATATCATCAATATCATCAAAATATATCGCATAAAGATAATCGATGTCGGAATTCTCCTTTATCTTGTTCAGGCGCAGCCTCATATCTTCATATCCGTCGGGCATGTCGCGTGCGGCGATCATGTCACCGAAAGAATAGTCCGTTGTTATGATATATGCGTTCTCAAGCACGGTTACAGCGTACTTCTCATAGTTCTCTCTTACGTTGTTCTCGAAAAGGTGGTATCCGATGAATACGACTACGATCGTAAGGACGGATATCGCAATAACAGAATACAAGGCGGCAACATACTTGATGCTGAGCCCTTTGTGATGCTTTTTCTCCAAAAACCAACTCTCCCAAGTTCTCGCGGCATACAGACAATGTATATAATTCCCTCACATTGACGCAGCCGTTCATTTTCCCAATAGAAATTATAAACTCTCTAATAAGATATTATAACACGAGGGAAATAATCTGTTCTGCTTTCTCTTGTTTCACTTTGAACTTACTCTAGTGTAAGATTAGACACATAAAAAGGCAGGGAAGGGCATAGTGGGATTTCTCAGAACGATCAAAAAGATCCTTTATAAGACTTGCGGCAAAGCGCGCTGGCTGATCCTGACGTTTGCTCTGCTGCTTGGCTTTACGATAGTTACTTTGTTCTGGTATCCGTCAGTACCTTACCTGCAGGGCGTGCAGGACAGCAACGGTTTCTTCATATATGAGTCCACACTGTACGATATCTCGGCATTCGCGATAACCCATGACGGTGATCTGGCCGTGCGCTGCGGCGTAGGTCAGTTCGATGCGACTGCCTTCCTTAACATCGATACCGGCGAACAGACATATGCCGGTATCGGAATGATGTATCAGGATGACCAGAACGATGATTCGCTGGATATCTACTATCCGATGAACTTTGCTCTGACAGATGACGGCGAGCTCTATGCCCTTCACTATCATCAGGATCAAGATTTCAGCATGTACAACCTTGAAGAATCAATCGTCCGTTTGACCGGTGATTACAAGCCGATCGGTGATGTATTCAGCATCAAGCATGATGCGTCGGAGAGGATACGTGAACCGCAGTTCAGCTCGCTGGACTATTACGACGGCTATGTGTATTTTGCTGTGACGGATCCTGACGGAGTAACGCTTTATGCCATCGATACCGACACGCAGGTCGTAACCTCAAGTGCAGTATATCCGACTGATCCCGACGGCACGTACACGGTGAAGGTAATTCCTATTGACGGTGAGTTCCTTTTCGAGAGGAGCGACGGTAATGTGTACAGAGTGGGATTTGGCGAACCTCTGGGCGACAGCATATATAAATTTGATATTACCGGAGAAGATACTCCTTTCCTTTACAGGGCAGTGGTGTCAGATGGAAAACTGTATGTGACGGCTGATAGAGAGCCGCTTACCGTATACCTTCTCGAGAACGGAGAATTGACCGAAGTGGCTAATATCTCAGATGTCGCAGAAGATCCCGGATTGCTTATTTGTCTGGACACTTACAGGCCGGAGGGTGCCTCGCATGATTCTCTCGTAATCGTTGCCGAGAATGCTTTTTATACATATTCCGACGGCAGGCTTACCCCGGTCGAATTAACGATCAGACCACAGTTCACGGCGCTGATGTATATGTCCAGCATCCTTGGCACTCTGACCTTAGTTCCGCTCATAGGACTGGTGATCAACCTCATCATCCGTAAGAAGACACTTCTTTATAAGCAGCTCATAATCACGATTCCCATCTTCGTCATACTGTCATTTATCATTACCGCATCGATATACGATTACGCTGATACCACCAAAAAAGATGACGTGGCAAAAGACTTGTCCATGATCTGCGAACTCGCTTCCGGGAGCTTTGAAGGATACGATTTTTCCGGATTGACGGGTGTTGACAGCAATACAGGAAGTGCCTATGCCACGCTTACTGGCAAGCTGGATGCTTTCTCTTCCAACCGCGATAACTACTGGAGCAAAGGATATGTATTCTCGGTTATCTACAGGGATGATAACGGTAATGCATACCTGATCGCAGAAGACGGCCAGATGCTCCTGCCGATGAATGAGAAGGAGACTCTGGAAGACGACTTCGCCTCGTGGGCAGCCGACAGTTCATCCAAGGTCTATCTGTCGAACGACCTGGGAGCGATCGTAGGTTTAGGTACGGATTCAAATACTATTACAGCTTACGGGAAGATCAACGATAAGGATTCGACCGGCAACTACTATCTCAAGGTCGAAACGGACTACGGCATTCTTGCTTCTGACAGGAGTGATATCTACTATCAGGTTGCTTTGTATGCTTTTGGCGCGATAACTGTAATCACGCTCCTTCTCGTGTTCTCGATGCTCTTGATCCTGCGCGTTATCAAGAAAGCGACCAAGACCGTAAAGAGTATCGCAGACGGTGATCTTACGGCCAGAGTCAATTACAAGTCCAAAGATGAACTTGGTGAGATCTGCACGCAGGTCAACGAGATGGCGGGAAGCCTCGAGCGTTCGTTCGAAGAGAAGGACCGTACCGAGAAGTTCTACTATAAGTTCGTACCCGAGAAGTTCCGCGAGTACCTTGGAAAAGAGCATTTTACGGACCTGTCACTGGGTGATGCGAGCAGCCGCGAACTCACTGTCCTCTTCTGCGATATCAGAGCCTTCTCGATCAATTCCGAGATGATGACAGCCAAAGAGAATTTTGCCTTTGTCAACACGATCTACGGCAAGGCAGGTCCCATCATCCGCGAACACAACGGTTTTGTCGACAAGTATATAGGTGATGCAGTCATGGCTCTGTTTGAGAATCCTGACGATGCAGTGCGCAGCGCAGTTGAAATGTACCGCGCGATCGTGCTCGATCCTGCGACGGCAGCAGAACTTAAGGTCAGCGACATCAACATAGGTATCGGAATACATACCGGCATGGCGATGATCGGAATCGTCGGTGAGGAAGAGCGTCTGTCCGGAACCGTTATCTCTGAGACGGTAAACCTGTCGTCGCGTCTCGAATCGCTCACCAAGCAGTATAAGACGGCGATACTCCTTTCCAAGGATACCGTCGACAGGATGAACGATCCCGAATCGCTCGATCTGCGTTATCTCGGCATGGTACAGGTTGCCGGCGTCAATGAAGTCAAGGGCTTGTATGAAGTGCTCGACTGCCTCAAGGATGACGTGAAGAGCGCGAGACAAGCCAACAGAACGGAATTCCGCGAAGCATTAAGACTCTTCCAGCTCGGAAGAAGGGAAGATGCCGCGAAGATGCTCGAGAAGCTCTCATCAGAAGGAAACGACGATTATATAATCGACATGTATCTTAAATATATAAGATCGCTCTCGCCTGATGATAAGGGCAATGTATTCAGATTCGTGAGGAAATAAAAAACCTCCCGAACTTCAGGTTCCGAGAGGTCTTGGCGGAGACGGTGGGATTCGAACCCACGTGCCGGTAACCCGACAAACGCATTTCGAGTGCGCCCCGTTATGACCACTTCGATACGTCTCCATAGCGGTAATATTATAGCAACTTTTAGGGTACTGTCAAAAATAAAACGACAAGAAAATCAAAGCGCTTTGCGGTTTTCTTTTAACTGTCTTTGGGTTATGCTTTTTGCATGGAAACCAGATGGAACAAATACTATCCCGAGTGGACCGGAGAGGTTGCAAACATGCCGGCCGGTACCATGTACACGCGTCTTGTTTCCGTTTGCAGAGAGTATCCCTACCGCACTGCGTATGAGTATTTCTCGCTGAAAGTAACGTATTCCGACTTCCTGAACCAGGTGGATGCCGCAGCTACCATGTGGCAGATGCAGGGCGTGCAGGAAGGTGACGGCGTGTGCCTTTGCATGGGCGGGTGTCCGGATGTGATAATCTCCATCTATGCTTTGAACAGACTTGGCGCAGTGATATCCCTTCTGGTCCCTGATTCCACCCCGGACGAGTTCGCGGATTTTGCTTGCGGGATCGATGCCAAGTTCGCACTGATGTCCTATAACCAGTATTCCAACTGGTCCGGCGTTTTCGGCCGTACGAAGTTAAGGAAGATCGTCATTGGAAGATATAAGGATTACATTCCTGCGGGACCGGCCGTCCAATACCACATGAGCGGTATTGCCGAGTATGACCGCAAGTGCAGTATCACGGGTGAGGCTCCGGCGGTCTTGTGGAAGACTGCAACAAGCGAAGCGGCAGATTACATAATGAGCGACAGTTATACGGAACCTCCGGTATCGGAGTCCGTCGACAGGATCTCGGTAAGGTTCGAATCCACTCTCAACGACCCTGACATCGTTGCCGTTGAGGCAACGGACATTGCGATCAATACCGCATCAGACATATCCTCGATCATAACCAAACGCTGCGAGAAGAAGAAAGGCTCGCCTCTCAGGGTGCTCTGCCTCAACGAATACTGCTACGTATACGGCTTCCTCGTAGGCATACACAATGTGCTTTTGTCGGGACATACGCTTCTTATCTACACATGGTACGACAGCAACAACATCATGGCTCCTATCCGCCTGTACAAACCCGATACCCTGGTGGCTTTCTCCGGCACTCTCGCGAAAATCAACGCCGCATCGGGATCCATGTCTGCGGTAAAGAACGCGAAATTCCTGATCAGTGCAGGCGTGCCGCTCACACTGGCTCAGAAGGCCGGTCTTATGGAACTCATGACAAGTCTCGGCAGACATCCGGAGATTCATTCTTTCTACGGGAACTCCGAGCTTTTTGAATTCTTGTACTGCATGCCCGAGATGGTTAACGAAGGCGCGGTCGGAATACCGCTGCCGGATGTTCTGGTAAAGATCGTCGACAGGAATTCAATGTTTGATATGCCCCGCGGTAAAGAAGGAGAGATAGCCGTGCACTCGCCTTCGATGTGCCGCTCGTTCCTGATGCGTGACGGCAGTCACAAGAACCCTTTCCGCAAACTCTCTGACGGCAGATCGTGGCGGCTTACCGAAGATATCGGCATCGAGAACGAAGAAGGAGTCTTCTTCAGATACAGCAACGTGCGCGGCGGATTCAAGATCAGCAGCGCGACCGTGTATCCTGCCAAGGTCGAGAAGGTAATAGAACTCGTTGCAGGCGTAATTGATGTCGCATGCGTCGTGACCGATACCGTCGAAGGACCGGTCCTTGCTGCCGCGATCGTTCCGGAAGAGAACTATTTCTACGATAACGATGCCATGCAGAGGCTCAAGGCAAGGGTAGGCGATGAGTGTGCATCAATGCTCACAGAGCCCGAGAGGCCTTCAGAGATCTATTTCTTCGCATCGATACCCAAAGAGCCCGGAGGAAGGGTCAATTATGCCGAGCTCGGAAACAAGGTCAATGAGATCCGCTCTCTGATGGATGAAGACGACATCGGGGACGAGCCTTTGGAAACGGACAGCGAAAGCTGATAACAGGGCTTTTGTGCCCATATTTATCCTCCGGGTGTTGACATAGTAGCGAATGTGTACTATCATACAGCAGTAAGTATCAAAACAAAACTAAGGCGCCGGAAAGGGCGCACTTTCGTTTAGTGCTATAATACTATAGTTTTAAGGGGGATTTATTCTATGAAAGATTTGACAAAACGCATGACAGCGCTTTTGCTCATAGCGTCAATGAGCGCTTCTTTTGCAGGCTGTTCTCTGCTCGAGGGCAAGAAGTCCAAGAGCAAAGACGATGATGATGACGACGTTGGTTCATGGTTCTTATTCGGTGATGACGATACAGACGAATCCGATCCCGATGAATCAGATCCCGATGAATCCGATCCGGATGTGACGGTCCCGGTGGTTACGCCTCCGCCGTATGTTCCCGGAGAGTATATCGAGACTTCGGATATGCTTACATATCCCGACCATGTCGCAACTTACGATGAACTCCATCCGTATGTGGCACCCGGCACTGTAGCGGGAAAGGAAGCTGAGGACCTTCTGGACCAGATCGAAATGGAAGCGATCCAGCATACCGTTACCTGCTATGCTGATGCGGTTCTCATCTTCGAGGATCCTTCCGCGTACGGTATCACTTACGATGGAGTCACATGGGGCGATATAACGATGGATATCTCCGAGTACCCTGAAGAGAAGGCTTTCTACGACGGCCAGCTCGAGAAGCTCTATACCATCGACTATGAGTCGCTTGGCACTGATGACAGGCTGTTCTACGACAAGATCGTATACGACTATCAGAACTATTCTTACTGCTATTCATATACGGCTTTCGAGTATTACACAATGGCTTTAAACCCGCTCGTAGGACCTCAGTCTGACATTCTTTTCGTGCTCGATCTGTATACTTTCGAGACGGTTGAGGATGCCGAGAATTACCTCCTGCTCCTTGAAGATGTCGAGAGGATGTTCGATGAGTACTGCACCTATGAGGAGACCCGTGCGGAGTATGGTTTTGCTTCTTCCGCGACAAGCTACGAGGCAGCTGCCAAGACATTCGATAACCTCGTAAAGATGACAGACGACTGCTTCCTTTACGATTCATTCGAAGAGAGACTGGACAACATCAATGGCCTTTCGGATGCAGACCGCGACACGCTCCTTCAGGAACACGAAGACATAATGAAGAATATCGTTTTCCCTGCGTTCCAGGATTGCGCAGACCGCCTGAGAGCCCTTGAGGATTATGGCGGAATGGATGCGGGCCTCTGCATGTATAAGGGCGGAGACGCTTACTATTCATGGCTTTGCATGATGCAGACGAACAGCGGCATGTCCGTTGAGGAATCAATGGCATTGTGCGATGCGGAAGTAGCTGAGATGACAGACGGAATGAGCAAGATCTTCAACTCCGGTTCTTTCGAATGGTACAACGATTATGTCAGCCACGACTACACAATGGGAACGGTCCAGGACAACCTCGATTACCTGTATGAGGCTATCGAACCTAACTTCCCTGAGATCCCCGCTCATGAGTATTTCCTGATGGAAGTTCCTGAAGTATTCGAGGATGATTTCAGCCCTGCGGCTTACTTCGGATATCATCTTGACAACTACAATTCGAACATGCTTCTCGTAAACAACGGAAGCACCGGTACGGACCTCGGCGTTACAATGGCTCACGAGGCTTATCCGGGACACATGTTCCAGTCTCTGTATACCAGAAGTGCCACATCACATCCTTACATGTATCTTGCTGATTCCATCGGCTACAACGAGGGCTGGGCAGTATACTGCGAGACATATGCGATGATGAATTATTTCGCAGATAATCCGGAAGGTGATGCAGAGATGTTCGTCTATCTTGAGGATATATCCAACGTTCTCATTACAACGGGACTCGACTACGGTATCCACGTTGAAGGATGGACGATAGAGGACTGCTGCGATTACTACAATGCGGCAACATGCGACATGTACGGCATCACGCCTGACATGATCAGTGATTACTATACTCTGCTCGTTACGACACCCTGCTATTCCGCAAAGTACGGCATGGGATTCATCCACACGAAGGAGATCATGGAAAGAGCACACGAGAACTTCCCGGATGCATCGGAGGTTGAGATCCACGAAGCATACCTCAATTGCCTTACGACGAATTTTGAGGAACTGGAAGTCAACATGACCGCCATGCTTAACGGCGAACTCGAACCGCCTCAGGGCAATTAACGGAAAAACACAAGAAATACCTAAAAAAAGGGGCTGCAAATACACTGCAGCCCCTTGTTTTTGCCTATGTGACAGTACTGTTAAAAAATAATAAAAGTATTTGTGAAATTAAGTGTTATGTTATAATCATTCTGAATAATTATTTGGAGGAACTATCCCAAATGGCAACGTTAACACGGCTGGCGAGCACGCTGACGGCAAGATATTTTCCGTCACAAACGCTTACGGATGCTTTCTATATGGACGGCAGGCTGTGCGGCAAGCGCGAGACACGTTCTGCCGACATAACGATGGATAAAGATGCGAAAGGATTCTTCTTCTCGATCTTCACACATCCAGCAATTCAAGGTTTCGAGCCCGGCGACATGCCTCCGTTCGAACCCCAGCTCCGTTCCCTTTGCAACGACGTTAAGGTCGGCAACAAGGATATCGATTCACTCATAGAGAAGTTCCTGTCAACGGCAGTCGGCGTTGCAGGCAACACAAAGCTTTCAGACACCGAGACAAGGAACCCCTATTTCTCCGGTGTTATCGTCAAAGACGCAGAGGCATTTGCCGTTACCATCGGCAGCGGCCTCGCTTTCCTTTACAGGGATGATACATTGTTCCCGCTCACTGATGCGGGCATCCCCATGGAACCCATTGATGCGTACGGCAACAGAGTTGGAGATTTCCAGTATTACTGCTCCTCCAAAACAGCCAATGCTCTCTGGTCCAACTTCTTCACGCTTACACCCGATGACTGCATCATCCTCTGCAACAAGGCGGTCTACGATTCCCTCGGACAGAGAGAACTCTTAAGGATCCTCACGGATGCCGAAGACCAGTGCGATGCTGCAGGAACGATCATCACACAGGCTTCCGCAAGAATGCCCAACACACCGATGCAGTTCTCCATCTCCTTCGTTGAAGGCATTACAAAGCAGGAGAAGAAGGGGCTGTTCGGTTTCAGGAAGAAAGATACTGCTCCCGAGGAAGAGATGATGGTCCAGTCGACCGTCGACGGCGGCGTTGTAGGCGCTGCAGCTGAAGCTTCGGCAGCAGGCGGATTCGTAAACTTCGCAACTGAAGCAGCTGCTGCAGCTGCAGGTACTGCTGCGGCAACAGAGATCGCAGGTGCTGCAGGCGCAGGCGCTGCCGGTGTTGCAGGTGCCGCAGGAGCTGCACAGGCAGGCGTAATGTTCGGCGATGCCGCATCTGCCGCTGCACCTGATGTAAAGCCCGAGACGGCAAAGGTGGATTTCCCCGAGACACAGGAAGTTGCCGAGGAGATCTCCGCTGAGGAAGTAATGAAGAACATTTTCGGAGAGATGAAGGCATCGTCTGAGAAGGATGCCGAGGCAGCCAAGGCTGCAGCGGATCTCGCAGCAACACCTGTTGCCGAGACGGCAGCTGAGGTCCAGTCTTCTCCGTTCGTAGCAAGCGTACAGCCTGAGATGCCGGCACCGGAGCCTGAAGCAGCACCGGAAGAACCCGTCAAGATGGAGACTATCTCCCAGACGGCTTTTACACCCGACGACGAGGATTCACCGACAAAGCCTGTCGAGAGCCTCGACTCACTCTTCTTTGCTAAGGGAAGCGACAGCATCCTTGCCAAGGCTCTCCAGGAGCAGCAGGAAAAGCTTGATGCTGTTGAGACAAATGCAGAAGAACTCAAGACAGAGCCTGAGGTAGAGCAGCCTGTAGCAGAGCCTGAAGTTGTTACCGCACCGGAGGTCAAGGCGCCTGAGGTCGTAAACAAGGCAGAAGAGATCGTCTTCGCGCCCGGCACCATCGCAGGCGAGCCCGAGGCAGAAGCCGCATCTGCAGCAGTTGTTGCAGAGCCCTTCGATCCTTACGGCAAGGCAAGTGCAGAAGAACTGAAGGATACTCCGCCGCTTGTTTTCGGCGACGATGCAAACGCACCCAAGCCCGAGCAGGCACCTTCCGAGGAAGTATCTGATATCCCGCTTCCTGATTTCGAGCTCAAGGAAGAGAAGCCCGAGCTTAAGGAAGAGGACAAGCTCAACGTAGACTTCCCCAAGGAAGCCGTAGTTCCTGCACCCGAAGCTGCAGCAGAGGCTCCTGCAGAGCCGCAGCCCGAAGCAGAAGCAGAGCAGCCGTTCGTGCTTCCTTTCGGCAACGCTGTCGAGACGATCGATGACGTTCCCGCTTCTGATGATATTCCCGACATGCCCGTCTATGACGGAGGCAATTTCGATACACCCGAGAATGCGATCAATTCCGAAGAGCCCGTGAACACGCAGGCTCAGGATGCGTACGCATACGGTGATTACAACAACCAGACGATCATTGATGCGGATCAGACTCCTCCTTACCAGCCTTACGGCACGGAGGCGTTCCCGCAGGAAGATCAACAGAATTATGGGGCATATAATACACAGGGAGGCGCATCAATGGATGATAATAACGGTTTCGTCGATTTCGGCAACGGTGATAACGGACAGAACCAGTTCGTAGATCCTGAATCTTCGTACACACCGCTCCAGCCTGAGGAAGGCGAATCACAATTCGTGAGCTATCAGGACCAGAGCATACCTCAGGAACCTGAACAGGCATCCGCTTCTTCATCTGCATCACTCGATGAAGAATGGTTCAACAATATCCTCGGAGTAGACGATACACCTTACACAGGCCAGACAGACGCAGGTGCTTACGGATACGAAGCTGCAGGTGCAGAGGGTTCGGAAAGCATTCCGAGCGCTCAGCAGCAGGCTCAGTATTCGAATCCCGGTCAGACTGCCTACAGACCTTCAGGCGAGGGCCCGAGCAAGTCAGGCAGACCTGCAACGCCCGGTGCCGGCAAACCCGCTTCAGGCGGCAACGGCGGCGGAAAGAAGTTCAAGCTGACACGTAACGGCTATATCTTCTTTACATTCTGCGGCGTATTCGTTATCTGCGTGATCATCATGGTAGTCCTTATCGCAAAGGGCTGCAGCAAGGCCAATACAGAGGTTACTGAGGAGTCCACGACAAGTCCGCTGGCATCCGATGTTGAGGTAACACTGCCTACAGCTCCTCCGACACAGCCTGCAGCAGATGCTCCTATCGGCTACTTCGTATTCTCCGATTACATCGGCTACAGAACATGGTGGGATGTCTTCCATTATGTTTACGGAATCGATATCGAGGACAGCACTGACGCGAGAATCGCCATGATCCTCACATATCAGTACAACAACCTCGATCCGGCTACATACAAGCCTAACAGCGGCGACAAGATCGTACTGCCTCCTGCAGGCATCTTCTCGGGCGAGATAACCACCGAGACTGCCGCACCCGGCGAGACTGCCGCACCCGGCGAGACCGACGCTGCAGCAGCCGATACAGGCGAGACCACGGCCGCAGCAGATGCCGTCGAAGGCGAGATCACGGTCAACTGATAACGCCGTAAATCGAAAATCATCTTTGCAACAATTCCCCCTGAATCCAATAAAAACGGTTCAGGGGGATTCTTTTTTGTATATTCGTACCATTCGGGCAAACTTCAAAAAGCGATTTTGCAAGTATATAATAGCGTTGCTTAAGAAAAAACGCGCGTAAAGAGGGTTAAATTATGCATAAGAGACTCTATATTCCGGGCCCGGTCGAAGTAAGACCTGACGTTCTCGAGAAGATGGCTACTCCCATGATCGGACACAGGACCAAGGATGCATCTGCACTTCAGCAGGGTATCTCCGAGAAGCTTCAGAAGGTAATGCAGACAAAGAACACCATCGTTCTGTCAACATCATCCGGTTCAGGCCTTATGGAAGGCGCAGTAAGAAGCTTCACGAAGACAAGAGCTGCAATATTCTCCATCGGTGCGTTCGGCAAGAGATGGTACAAGATGTGCACATCCAACGGCATCGAGGCTGACCTCTTCGAATCAGAACTTGGTCAGATCACTACACCCGAGATGCTCGAGCAGGCTCTTTCCACTGGCAAGTACGACCTTATCACGATCACACAGAACGAGACTTCCACAGGTATCCACAATCCTATGGCAAAGCTCGCTGAAGTATACAAGAAGTATCCCGATGTTATCGTCTGCGTTGATGCCGTATCCTCAATGGGCGGCGATCTCATTCCCGTAGACGAGCTTGGAATCGATGTCTGCATCACTTCCTCTCAGAAGTGCCTCGGACTTCCTCCGGGACTTGCGATCGCTTCCGTATCCGACAAGGCTATCGCCAAGGCAGAGACAGTCGAGAACAGAGGCCTCTACTTCGATTACCTTGAACTCGTTAAGTTTGTTAAGGAGAAGCCTTATCAGTATCCTTCAACACCTTCCGAGTCACACATGTTCGCATTGGACTACCAGCTCGACAGGATCCTCGAAGAGGGCATCGAGAACCGCTACAAGAGACACTGCGAGATGGCTGAGATCGTAAGAGACTGGGCAAGAAAGAACTGCGAGCTCTACTCCGATCCGGATAACCTCTCAGTTACGGTTACCTGCATCACCAACACAACTGGTCTCGCTTTTGCTGACATCAACAAGGCAATGGGCGAGAGGGGTTACCTCATGAGCAACGGTTACGGCCCGCTCAAGGACAAGACATTCAGGATCGCTCACATGGCTGATACAACAGTCGACGAGATCAATACGATGCTGAAGGACCTTGACGAAGTCATCGCAGAACTTAAGGCAAAAGCATAATACAAACCTATATATACAAAGGGGCAAACACATATGAAGATTCTTATCACCGAGAGCATTGCGGAAGATTCAGTTCAGTATTTAAGAGACAGAGGATATGAGGTCGAGGAATACCTCGGTCATTCCCAGGAGGAGATCGAGCAGCATATCCCGGGCTTCGATGCCATCATCGTAAGATCCGCTACAAAGATCAACGAGACTCTTCTCGGCAACGCTACATGCCTCAAGGCAGTCGGCAGAGCAGGTACAGGTATCGACAACATCGACGTTAAGGCCTGCACAGATCACGGAGTTATCGCTCTCAACACTCCTACGGCTAACAACATGGCAGCAGGCGAGCTTGCAGTAGCTCAGGCATTTGCCATCTTCAGAAATACCATCCAGGCCAACGAAGGCGTTCACAACGATGACTTCAGAAGAGGCAACTGGGTAGGCGTTGAGCTCGAGGGCAAGACAGTCGGTGTCATCGGTCTCGGAAGGATCGGTTCCATCGTATCCAGAAAGCTAAAGGGCGTTGGCATGACAGTCATCGCATATGACCCTTACGTAGCAACAGAGAAGTTCGACAAGCTCGGCGTAAGACGCTGCCAGACTCTTGATGAACTCCTCGCTGAGGCAGATCTCATCACTTTGCACACTCCGAAAACAAAAGAGACATACAACATGCTCTCCAAGGAGCAGCTCTATAAGTGCAAGAGAGGCGTGAGGATCGTCAACTGCGCAAGAGGCGGTCTCGTTAACGAGCAGGATCTCGCTGATGCTTTGGCTGAAGGCCAGGTTGCAGCTGCAGCTATCGACGTGTTCGATAAGGAGCCTTCTTACAACAAGCAGCCCGGCGAACAGAACTTTGAGAACGTTCTGCTCCACGCTCCCAACTGCATCATCACACCTCACCTCGGTGCGTCCACCGTTGAGGCTACAGCTAAGGTAGGTCAGGGTATCGTTGAACTCATCGACGGCGCTCTCAAGGGCGAACTCGTTGCAGCTATCAACATGCCCCAGTTCTCCGGCAGCGTAGAAGAGATCAAGCCTTACTGCTCACTCGCAGAGAAGATCGGTCTTATGTACTTCCAGGCTGAAGCAACTCCAATCAAGAAGGTAGAAGTACGCTACAGAGGCGAGCTTGCCGACAATTCTGGCACAGGCATCATTACACTTTCACTCATGATGGGCCTTCTCAGAGGTATGGGCAATGACCACGTATCTTACGTTAACGCTCAGGAGTGCATCGACGAGTGCGGCATCCAGGTTGTAGAGACAAAGACAGAGTCTATCCAGAAGTACAACAACCTCATCAACGTTATGTTCTATACAGAGGACGACCGTGAGCTCAAGATCAACGGTACTGTATTCGGACCTGACACGGAAGTCATCGTATCCTTCTTCGGTTACGAGATGAACTGCCCTCTGTCTTCCACAGTTCTCGCAATCAAGAACAACGACGTTCCGGGCGTTATCGGAAGGATCGCTACTATCCTTGGAAGCCACAACATCAACATCGCTTCCATGCACTGGGGCAGAAAGAACCAGGACGGTTCCGACAACCCGCACGCTCAGGCATTCGTTGCCGTCGAGCAGTCGGTTCCCCAGGAGATCATCGACGAGCTCACGAACGCAGAAGGCGTTCTCCGTGTATCGCTCCTCGAGCTCAAATAAGATAACTATTTATGAAATACCATTTCAGATGCAAGACCGGATGGCAGGGATCGCCATGCGGTCTTGTGTTTTTTGATGGTAAATATCACCTGTTCTATCAGACGAACCCCGAAGCAAAACGCTATGGCAACATCAGCTGGGGCCATGCCGTATCTTCCGATCTGATAGATTGGGAAGAGAGGGGTATCGTGCTCGGCAAGGGTTCGCTTTCGGGCTCTAGCATAGTGTCTGATGGCAGGATCTGGCTGTTCTATACCAGAGAAGGTGAAGATGGGATCTTAGCTGCCTTCTCGGAAGACGGTGAGACGTATAACAATGTTACAAACCCCGCCGTTATTGCGTTCCCGCCTGCAGGCAAAGACTATCAGGTCTTCAGGGATCCGTATGTTTTCAGGTTCAAAAACAGGTTTTTCATGACCGTCGGAGCAGGATCTGAAGGTGTTGCCAAGGTCCTGTTGTATGAATCGGAAGATCTTCTTAACTGGATTTACAAGTCAGAGCTGCTGTCCGATATCAGATTCGGAACGGCGATAGAATCTCCTACGATATTCCCGCTGGAAGATACATGGGTATTCATGCTCCAGGGACAAAAACACGTCCCGACGAGAGTGCTTCTTGCGACGGGAGAGTTTGACGGGGAGGCATTTGAATACGATAACTCCGAAGATCCTTTCATCCCGATCGAGACAAGCACAGAATACTATAATCCGGTGCCTTTTGAGGACGAAGACGGCAGGCGAGTGCTTATCGCATGGCTCTACAGCACCAAGCTGGATACGGGAATGCTCACTGTCCCGAGGGAGATGTTCCTTGATCTAAGCGGCAGACCGGCACTTCTTCCGCATCCTGACCTTATGCCCGCATTAAGGGCCGAGAGCAGGTTTGTTGATTTTGATAAGGGTACGCTCAGCATAAAGATAGAGGGCAGGACGCTGTTCACCAAGATGTACCGCAGCGAGCCTGATGTAGGGACGATAGAAGATGCCGAGAGCGTGGAACTCTTTATTGACGGCGGCTCCGAGAATATATCGATGGTGATCTGTTGAATACACATAGACGGATATGAATGTATTAGAAAGCGGAAAAGATTATCTCATAGTCCTTAAGGAAGCCGGCGAGAACAGCGAGAAGACCGGATTTGAAGGATACAGCGCTCTGTACAGGCTGGATGTTCCCGTAAGAGGCATACTTGTCCTTACGGCGAAGGGCAGCACTGTACGGGTGGTCGATAAGGAATACTTCCTTGTCTGCTCGGGGAAGCTCGAACAGGATCACATGCAGATGACAGATCTTCTCTTCCATGACTCCAGATCCAACCGTACCTTCCCGGTAAAGCGCATGAGAAAAGGCGTCAGGGAAGCAAAGCTTGAATGTGACCTGCTCGGATACGATGAAGCAAATGACCTTTCATATGTGAGGGCAGTCCTCGATACGGGAAGAACCCATCAGATCAGGGCTCAGTTTGCCGCGAGAAAGCACCCTCTCGCAGGCGACGGAAAGTACGGAAGCAGGATCAAGTGTCCTGTCGCGCTCATGTGCGGCAAGCTTTCCTTTAAAGAATCAGAGCAGTCGGAAGTTAAGACCGTAACGATCCAAAAAGAAGACATATTCCCCTGGAACCTTTTCTGATCAGACTAAGTTTGAATTGGGCGTAACCTTATAGATGTTGAGGCTGCCCGACGAGAATACGACTTCGCCTAACTGGGCAAAGGTGTTGTTGTTGTCTGCCCAGTAAGAATACATCTCGATGTTTCCGATGATGATGTACTCGATGTTGTACTTGTTGATTATCTGCTGGACCTGCTGAACGTTGCCTGACAGATAGACCATATCGATATCGTTGTGTCTCGGCGTGATGTAGATGCTGAATACATCGTTCTGAGGATCGGACTTGAGCGTGTCAGTCTCCGGGTCGACGATGCCGTGATATCTCCAGAGCCATTCGTGAGTCATCCATCCGAATACGGTGGGAAGACCGGTGTAAGCCGAGACGATGCATCTGTCCGTATAACTGTTGCCGTATGCCTCACAGATGACGGGAGAACCTTCGATGTTTTCATTGAGCCACTCGACCGCCGCATAGTAATCGGACAGATCGACCAGGTCATCCGTATATTCGACCCTGGTGGAGTATGTCTGAAGATATATGGTTCCGTCGAGTCCCTGATAACCCTCTTTGTTAAGAGTTCCGTTGCAGCGCTGCTTCAGCGAGACTATCGTGTAGTGGGCAGGAACGAGGCAGAGCGCAAGTTCAAGCAATGCAACGGCAAGTGCTGCAGAACTGAAGAGGCCTTTCTTGGTTACGATCCAGAAGAGTCTTACGATGGAATATGCCATCGCGATCGACAGCAGGATGAACGCCGCGAAAGTGAACTTGAACATAGTGTTCGATCTTAAGTAACCTGCCGTATAGATGTCTCTTACATAGAATATCTCGGGCGCGATTATGAGCATTATTCCGATTACCACGATGCCGCAGACGAATATATCTATGAGGTTGCGTTTGCCGAAGAATGCCTGTACCGGATTGGAGAATACAGAGTCTTCGGGACCGACAGTAACAGGCTTGTAAGCAGCGGATTTCTTGGGGTGCTGCGCAGCCGGTTTGTAGTTCTTGGTTATGATGGTCGCGACGAAGAATACAACGCAGATGAATACATGCGTTCCCCACAGGATATAGAGCTGATACGGATCGGATGTGTTCTTAACTCTGCCAAGGGAGTTGGATATCATGTCGAAATTCAGGTTGAACGGAAGTGCGACGACATGCGCCACGGTAAAAAGGATGCTCATCTGGAATGAGGTACGGTCGAGCGCACAGGGGTCATAGACAGTCAGCAGATATGCCACGCTTCCGAATGCCGCTTCAAAAGCGACCAGTGCCCAGGGTTCGCTGCTGGTGAACAGGTAGATGAAGAGTATTCCGAACACATTGAATGCGAAGAAAGATACTCCGACCAGATCTGCAAACT
Organism: Saccharofermentans sp.; assembly: GCA_024692105.1. Next base: position 9,796 of record JAILMZ010000056.1, on the reverse strand, counting down.
TCTGCGATCTTCTCGTGTTGATGACAAGAAGTGCCATCGAGCAGAAGATGAAGTAGATAAGGAAATCCCAGTAACTCGTCATCTGTGCGACGCCGAGAAGGACTGCCGCCAGGAAGAGCTCAAAAGAGAATGTTTCTTTATATTCTTCAGCGAGCCTTCCGCCCGGAGAAGAGAAATTGAACTTGGTCATCTTTACTGCCTTCTCGACAGCCGAAGGATATTTGGTCCTGATGAGAAGAGCGAGCATCACGGCTGCGATGAGGAGAGATACCATCATCGATATGACGTGTGCATGAAGGTCGCCTACGAGATATGAATAGAAGGGGAATTCCTCGATCGTGTAGTCTCCGCCGTTCGTCATTACCTCGGGGTTCCATCCGATGTATCGCGTGGAGTTCGGATAGAAGAAATCATCCGTCTGTCCGACTTCGAATCCCAATGCCTTGAAAAAGCCGAGAAGACCATTGCCGATGCTGTTCTCGTCATAGAAGAAGGAGTGTGAATTACCCCAGAGAGATACAGCGCATCCTGTCAGGATACCTGCGAAATATTTGCATAAGACATTAGGATGCAGACCTTCTTTTACGGCTGCTTCGTTGAGCATTATTCCGAGCGAGAAGCTCATAGCAAAGGGGATCGCAGTCGAAGAACACATTGCGATGGAATAACCGACCTGAGGAGGTACCCCCGTGACTTTGATGACGAGCGCCCACATGAACTGACCGAAATAGTAATAGTTGATCGGTTTACCGGCAAGCCACATATCGTTAGCGGGAAGATTGGGGTTCCTAAGCATCGACATAATGAAACCGTAGTCCATGAACTTTTCCTGTCCGTTGATGATCACGTTGAAACCCTTGAAGTAACACATGAGGACAAAGATCAGCATGAATGCGCATTCTTCAATGACGACGCGCTCGATGAACAAAGGCTCAGAGAGCTTGTCCTTGAGGGATTTGCGCAGTGACGGTATGCCGTAACATATTCCGCCTGCAATGACTGCTGCGATCAGAACGGTGACGAAGTTGAAGACATATATCTTCATGTATGTGAATGTCCATACAAAAAGGCTTACGGCGATAATAGACATTGTCTGCGACATGATGAATCCGCCGCTTCCGAACGAACCGAACAGCTTTGTTGCCAGGGGCAGAGTGATAAGCGTTCCGGCAAAGAGGACCGCTGCCCACCTTAAGACATAAAAGGTGTCAGTGGGCCCCATCGTAATAAGTCCAATGCCAAGGAGCAGTGCGAAGGGAAGCAACAGCCAAAGTGCCTTAGCCGGCATCTCGATGACCGATGCCGTTTTCATGGATGTTGACTTGTTAAGGCTTGCTACTTGCTTGGACATTATTGACTTCCTTTAGACCAGTTCCGCCAGACTCGTGATCTCCGTTCCGGTATCTTCGACCTCGAAGGATTCCTCGGCTTCCTTTGCCTTGGCGATTATCGCGGCACTGATGCTGCCGGCGAGCTGAACTACCGGATCCATATGGTTTACGGGCTCGTTCGCAGTCTGGAATCTGGTAAGACCCGAAGTGCAGATATAGAGGTTTTCGCAGGGGTTGGTAAGATCGATCTCCGGATATTTTTCCGAGATCGCATAGCGTGTCTTGGTTACTCGCCAGGACTTGATGTCGGATTTCCGGATGGAAGGATAGAGTTTGCGCAGTGCGGTGAAATACCTCGTCATGATTGACGAGTCAGATTCTATCCAAAGGTTATCCGTAGTCGAGCACTTGCCAGTCAGGTAGAATACGTGTCCGCCGTAACCGCGCTCGCCGAAAGCGGCCGTGTGGTTGATGATGTTCTCGAACGGCAGGAAATCCGGCGCGTGCTGGAAGAACATTTCGGAGACGGGTTTCTTTGAGACCATCATGACAGACAGTCCCGCCTTGTACGTAACGTTCATCATGATGTCCCTTAAGTCGATCGGGATGGGAAGACCGTGCGAGACATTTACGAATGTTCTGCAGGAACCCGTGAAGATCAGGTATCTGCTGTCGATGACGTATCTTGTCGAGTTGGTGAGTATGCAGGAAGTGCGGTAGCCCTTGCTGCCGTCTTCCGTGGACAGTTCGGAGATTTCCGCGACGGTTGTCGAGAAGAGTATGTGTCCTCCGCAGTCGGTGATGTCCTGCATAAGGCTTGATACCAGGCAGGAGAAACCGCCGTCAAAGTAGCCGACCTTGCGGTGCGATGCTCTGCCTGACCATGTCGAGTCGTACCACTTTATCTTGTCCTCGACGCCCATCTCGCGTGCGAGTGCGAGAAGAGCCTTGTCGGATTTTCTCAGGTGATGGGGGAGGAGCTCCAGGTATTCCCTGCCGATCCTGGTATAGGCCAGGAGTCCGCCGGGGGATGCAAGCTCTTCCACGATCGAGACATGGAAGCCTGCCTTGGCAAGACGCATGCCGCAGACGAGACCGGACAATCCGCTGCCGACTATACAGACGGTCTTATCGAGAGATGTCGTTTCGGTCTCGTTCATTTGGTGATCTTTCTCGCTTCCATGTAGAAACGTTTCTCAAAGGCTTCGCCCATGGAGAAAGTCTTTCTGGGATATACGCCTGCGGTCCTTACTTCGTCGAAGAAGGCAGACCTTGAGATGGCAGGGAGCAGTACGCCCGTGTTCTCGGTGCCTGCAAGGCTTCGTACGGAATCTTCGCCGTGGATGTAATCGACGGATACGCCTTCGTTGTCCTCGACGAGGCTGTCTATGTACTGCTGCACGGAACCTACCGCAAGAGAGTGGGGCGGATTCGCAAGGCTTATATATGTATCTTTATCAGACGCAGTAACCACGAAATTCTGCTGGCCCTCCACGGGAGCATCTCCTGCAGTAATGCCGTTCTCCTCGAAATAGAACTTTGCACCTTCGATGAACTCATCCGGGGTAATGCCGAACACGACTCTGTGGATGGGCTCGAACTCGAGACCTGCGTCGTGGATGTTCACTATCTCTGCAAGAGCGTATCTTGCGGGATGTGTCTTAAGGTCGTCGCCGGAAAGATCCTTCCTGACGTTCTCCCAGTGTGCCTTTGCGGAAGCAAGGGAATGGTTGCCGTCGCCTACGAGATAGAGCAGGCCGTCGGAAGAATTTGCCTTGAGTGTTTCTAACGCGGAGACGATGCCGTCTGCGATTTCGTTCGAAGACTCGATGAGAGTGCCGGTGATGGAACCGGAGCCCATCATGAGGGGAGTATCGTAAAGAGGCTTGATGCCTGCTTTAGCAGCCTTGTCGAAAGCCGCGCCGATAACGGTATCTTCGGGGTCATCTATAAGAATCATTATATGAGGGAGTTCGACCTGCGCGTTGGCACGGATCTTGATCCTCGGAGGTATCCTGCTTAAGACCGTTCCTTCGGTCGCACGGCACATTGCCTTGTTGCCCGGCTCGTAGTCATACTGCTCAAGATCGATCGCCATAACGAGGCCTTTTCTTGAAGCGTGAACGGGAGTCTTCCTGTCAACGAGCATGAAACCCTCGGGAAGCTTTGCTAGTGTGCCGTCTTCGAGATAAGTCTTTATGTTGGAAGCAATGCCTGCGAGTCTGGATTCTTCACCTTCTGATCCGAGATATACCTCGGGAAGAACGAGCCTTAATGCGGAAGGTGCATCGCCTGCAGTCTCTTCGACTTTCTTCCAGTAGTCCGGCTCTGACGTGTACTGGTCACATGCTATAACAGCCCATCTTGAAAGGTCTGTTCCCGCCTTGGGAAAGAGCATATCGGGAGCAGCGCATCCTATACCGTCATATATCTTCATATCATTCCCTCCGTCATTCAAAAAGCGTTTTATATTCTATCACGGCAAAGGGGTGTTTTGTCGGTTTTTGTCGGTTTTTGTCGAGTTTTTTGCCCCCTTCGCGGTGATAACATTTTGGTAAGGAGGCTGCAGCTCTGAATCTTACTTGATCAGGAGGTATTCACATGAGTACAAATGAACAGCAAAAGAATCAGCCCAAGCCCGAGATGACCAAGATGGCATACGATTTTATGGCAAACTGCTACATCTACGCTTCGCAGCTCAGGGCGAAGGGCCATCATACCCTCGCCGAGCGCCTCGTAACTCAGGCGTTGGAGCTCGACTACGAAGCAAACTTCATCAAGGGTGCGTTCTCGACGCCCGAGTTCATCGACCATCTCAAGAATGGTTTCTATGCGTCGGCGAAGGCACTCGAGTGCTTAAGGCTCATCGCGGCAGTCGATATCAAGTGCGACGGCCACGATGAGCTGGTGGAAAACATCGAGACGATGAAGAGGATGCTCAAGTCTTCCGTAGTCACCATGATGAACCGCGAGAAGAACGGCGGTGCAAGCAAAGGGACGGACAGTCCCGTAGTCAACCGCTACGAGCACCAGGGAAAGCATGAGTATGCCGAGCCGCATCTGGCAAAGGATGATTCTGACGGTGAAGACAAGCCTTCAGAGAAGGAAGACGGAGTAGTTTCCGATGATGTTCTCGAAGAGTTCACCGATTCCGGCGATACCGGTGATGACCGGCCTGCCGAAGTGAGCGCCTGAGATCTGAAAGTAAGGGGCTGTCCGGGACCGGACGGCCCCTTATGATCTTGCCTTTCCGGGAACGCATTTTGATGATGAAAAACTGACAAAAACAGTACATTTAATGGTACAATCACCTTATGCGGAAAACAGCAATTATCCCGGAGGTGACACCATGGCAAACAGTGAACTTTCAAAACTCAAGATACTGTACATCTACGACTATTTCTTAAGACACATAAGCGCCTATGACGAAGATTCCGGGATAACCCTGGCGGATCTGATCGCATATCTCGAGCAGAAAACGGGATATACATTCGAGCGCAAGTCCATCTATTCTGACTTCAGCAGGATCAACGAATATGTCAGCGCCAACCACAAGCTGATCGGGCAGGACAGCTGGATATACCTCGAGGGCAAGAAGTATAAGAAGTGCGAAGTCGAAGACGAGATGACGGTAGACGAAGCAAGGCTTATCGTCGATGCCATCAAGACTACGAGTTTTACCGATACTTCCATCTGCGACAAGATAAAGGATCTCTATCCGGTATATTTCGAGACGGCTTCGAGCGAGCGGGAACTTTACAGCCGTGACAGGAAGATCGACCACAAGAGCATCTCATGGCTGAACAACATAAGGAATGCGATGGAGAGCAGATCCGCGCTCAAGATCGAGTACGGTTATAAGCTCGGCAAAGACGTTGTCGAGAAGAGTACAAAGTACATATCACCCCTGGTCCTCGACTGGACGAACAACAACTACTATCTGGTTGCAATCGATAACACCAAGGCGGGAGACGGCAGCAACGAAGCACTTAAAGGCGCGATAAGAAGATACCGTCTGGACAGGATGTCCTCCGTTGCTTTCGCACCGAAATCACCTTACATGTCATTCTCCAGCGAAAGGGCACTCAAGACGGCTCTCCGCAACTTCCTTGATAATTCGCTCTCCGCATACTCGACCGATTCCAGGATCAGGCTCAAGATCACGCTCAAGGGAGACAGCCATAAGACGGTCCTTCAGGCATACAACGCTTTCGCGGATAAGGTAGGTCCAGCACTCAGGATACATGACGAGAAGCTTACGGCAGGCGTGCTCGGACTCGAGTTCGAGGTTGCAGACGTGCCGACGCTCTATACCGCGATGTTCGAGATCGTCACGTTCGACGGAGTTGACCTTAAGATAGAGAATGGTGAAATAAACGAGCAGTTTGCAAAGTATCTTGCCAAAGCCGCAGGGAAGTGAATTGATTGCAAAAGCCTTGCGTAAGTTTTATAATCCTTTAGTTTGATTTATATATAAGGAGCATCACCGAATGAGACAGTTTACTTCTAAAGAGCTTAGGAAGACCTGGAAGGAATTCTATATCCAGAGAGGCCATGTTGATGTAGGTGCCGTATCACTGGTATCTGACGGATCGACAGGAGTTTTATTCAACGTAGCGGGAATGCAGCCTCTCATGCCTTATCTCCTCGGAGAGAAGCACCCCATGGGAACAAGGCTCTGCAACGTTCAGGGCTGCGTGCGTACAAACGATATCGATTCCGTAGGTGACAGGAGCCACGTCACGTTCTTCGAGATGATGGGAAGCTGGAGCCTCGGTGATTACTTCAAGGAAGACAGATGCAAGTGGAGTTATGAGCTCCTTACCGATGTGTTCGGTTTCGATAACGATCACCTTGCAGCGACTGTTTTCGCCGGCGACGAGAATGCCCCCAGGGATGAGGAAGGTGCGCAGTACAGGATCGCATCCGGATTCAAGCCCGAGAACATCTACTACCTTGGTGCGGATGATAACTGGTGGGGACTTGAGTACGGTCCCTGCGGTCCGGACAGCGAGATGTTCTATATCGCTGATGTTCCCGACTGCGGCCCGAACTGCGGTCCGGGATGCTCATGCGGAAAGTACACGGAGATCGGCAACGATGTCTTCATGCAGTATGAGAAGCATCACGACGGCACGCTTACTCCGCTCAAGCAGAAGAACGTAGATACAGGCTGGGGTCTCGAGAGAATACTTGCATTCCTTAACGGAACAAAGGACGTATACAAGACAGACCTTTTCACGGAAGCGATCGCTTACATCGAGAATGCATCCGGCGTTAAGTACGATCAGGACGAGAAGCTCACTAGATCGATGAGAGTGCTCGCAGACCACACACGTACAAGCGTTATGCTCATCGGAGATTCCGCGAAACTCGTTCCTTCCAACGCAGGTGCAGGCTATGTATTAAGACGTCTCATCAGACGTGCCGTAAGACACGCAAGGACACTCGGCATGACGACCGAGCAGATCTTAGGTCTTGCGAAGATCTATATCGACAGCGTTTACGATGACAGCTATCCGCTTCTTACAAAGAACCGCGACTTCATCTTAAACGAACTCGACAAGGAGATCGCAAGATTCGATAGTACACTCGAGAACGGCATCAAGGAATTCAAGAAGATCCTGGATGACAAGAACCAGGCAGGTTCCAAGGAGATCGACGGCGAGTCCGCATTCTATCTCTACGATACATTCGGATTCCCCATAGAGCTTACTGTCGAGATGGCTGCGGAAGAAGGCCTCACCGTTGATGAGGAAGGCTTCAAGGCTGCCATGGAAAGGCAGAAGGAGACGGCAAGAGCAGCTACCAAGTCAAAGGGTGATCTTGCACTCGGCGTAAACGAGATCCCCGAGGAAGTTGCGTCTGATCCGAACGCAACGGATTACGACGGTTACGATAACCTCAAGTGTGATGCAAAGATCATCTACATCCTCAAGGCAGGCGAAGACGGAAGCCTCAATGTTGCAGACAGTGCAACAGAAGGCGATGACATCATACTGGTAACAGACAAGACCGTCCTCTATGCAACGATGGGTGGTCAGATCCACGACGAAGGTAAGATCTATACATCAGATTTTGAAGCAGAGGTCGTCTCTGTTGATAAGGATGCACAGGGCAAATATCTGCATACTCTTAAAGTCGTTAAGGGCAGCGTTGCAGCAGGTTCTGAAGTTACTATCGAAGTCGACAAGAAGACAAGACTTGCAATCGCAAGGAACCACACTGCAACACACATCCTGCTCTCGGCTCTTAAGAAGGTCCTCGGAGACCAGGTCGACCAGGCAGGTTCTTATGTCGGTTCAGACCGTCTGAGATTCGACTTCAACCACTCACAGGCAATGACGGCAGAAGAGATCGCCAAGGTCGAAGAGATGGTCAACGATGTTGTTCTCCAGGCACTCCCTGTCGAGACAAAGGTACTGGGCATTGAAGAAGCAAAGAAGCTCGGCGCTACCGCGATCTTCGGCGAGAAGTACGGTGCGGTCGTAAGAGTCGTTGCTGTAGGTGATTTTGCCGATCCGTTCGACCTCGAGTTCTGCGGCGGTACACACCTTACCAACAGCGCGCAGATCGGTCAGTTCAGGATCGTATCCGAAGCCGGCATCGCAGCAGGAATCAGAAGAATAGAAGCAGTTACGGGCGCAAGATGCTATGAGATGAACAAGGCAGACAGAGCTCTCCTTGACGAAGCTTCTGCTGCACTTAAGACTCCCAAGGATAAGATCGTAGAGAGGATCGATGCGCTTCACGCTGAAGTAAAGACATTGGAGAAAGAGATTGCCGAGATCCAGAAGGCTAAGGCAGGTTCTTTCGCCGATGACGCAGTAAAGACGGCAAAGGATCTGGGTGGCGTTAAGGCAGTCATCGCTTCCTGCGATGCGGCTGATGCGGCTGCCATGAGAGATACAGCAGACAAGATCCGCGATCAGCTGGACTGCGGTGTCGTATTCCTCGCGACGGAAGGCGACGGCAAGCTGCTCTTCACTGCAATGGCTACCAAGTCAGCAGTCGAGAAGGGCGCACACTGCGGCAACATCATCAAGGAAGCAGCGAAAGTTGCAGGCGGCGGTGGCGGCGGACGTCCCGACATGGCTCAGGCTGGCGGTAAGGATGTATCCAAGCTCGCTGACGCACTCGCAAAGGCAGAGGAAGTCCTGGCATCCCAGGTTAACGCATAAAGGAGAAAAGTTATGTGCTTATTCTGTGACATAGTAGAGGGCAAGATCCCTTCGACAAAAGTATATGAGAACGACTACGTTCTCTGCTTCGATGACATCAATCCCGTTGCTCCCGTGCACGTCCTTGTTGTCCCGAAGAAGCATTTCGACAACATCGATGCACTCGCAGCAGATCCCGAGGGCGCGCTGTATTCCTCAGAGATAACAAAGGCCATCTCCGAGGTCGCTAAGATCAAGGGCGTAACAGGTAGCTACAGGACCATCAACAACTGCGGCGAGAAGGCCGGACAGACTGTAATGCACGTTCACTTCCATGTGATCGGCGGCGCTGAACTTACGGAGAAGCTCATCTGATTCTATGGCAAGAATGAGGTCAAAGCGCAATATACCTGCGCGTATGGAAAGATGCCACGAGCGCTGGTTCGATGAACCCATGCTCAACAAGGGACACTGGAGGCAGGCCTGCGGCTTTGCCGAAGACGTTCCCGTGTGGCTCGAAATAGGATGCGGCAAGGGCAAGTTCTGCACCGAGATGGCTGCAAGGCATCCCGAGGTTCTGTACATTGCCATGGAGCGCGATGCTTCCGTTACGCTCGCGGCCGTCGAGAAGGCACACAACATGGAACTTCCCAACCTGTTCTTCATCAGAGGAGACGCAGGTCTTATTGAGAATTATTTCGACGAGGATGAGATAGACAGGATCTTCCTGAACTTCTCGGACCCTTGGACGAGACAGAACAAGCCCAAGAGAAGGCTTACCTACAGGGCTTTCCTGGAAAAGTACAAGGTCATGATGAAGAAGGGGTCTTCCATCTGCTTCAAGACGGATAACGACGACCTGTTTGATTTCTCGCTCGAAGAGTTCAAGGAGTGCGGATTCGAGCTTACCGAAGTTACCAGAGACCTCCATAACAGCGAGTACGAGAAGGATAACATCAGGACCGAGTTCGAGCAGAAATTTGCCGATCAGGGTATCCCGATCAAGAGAGTGGTTGCCGTTTTTTGACCTCTCCCGGGACTAAACAAAAATCGTTTGAATGAAAAAAGTGGCAAATCGTCCCAAATACGCCTTTATTTAAAATTTATTGTCTAAATATATATGGAAAACCCCATGCAAATGGAGTAAAATTTGCACGTGCTTAGGGCACATACAGTAAATCAAACCCGGTTCACGGGAATTTAGGAGGAAAATAATATGGCAGTTAAAGTTGCGATTAACGGTTTCGGTCGTATCGGTCGTCTTGCTTTCAGACAGATGTTCGGTGCTGAGGGTTATGAGGTTGT
>JAILMZ010000053.1 GCA_024692105.1 Saccharofermentans sp. | reverse complement strand
CGGTTATCTGACGATCAGCGCAAGCAAGGATCAGGATACTGAGAAGAAAGACCGTAAGGGCAGGATCATCCGCCAGGAGCGTTACGCAGGTTCAATGCAGCGAAGCTTCTATGTAGGTGATCAGGTAAAGACCGAAGACGTCAAAGCCAAATTCGAAGACGGTGTCCTGAAACTCTGCATACCGAAGAAGGAATTACAGGCTTTGCCGCCTGCAAATAACACAATAGCCATAGAAGGCTAATATCCGAAACGATTACTATTACTGAGGAGCCCGGAGCGATCCGGGCTCTTCTCATTCCGGGAGAGTTAGGCCTCGTTACGAGGGATACATCTTTCTCCATCACTTCTCCCTCAGAATAGACGCAACAGAATTAATTGAACTATATGCTTTTCTCGGATAAAACAAAGCCGCGGATATCAATCCGCGGCTCTTACAACTTAGTGCCATATCCACACTTATGCATGTTTTAAATATCAGTGTTATGCATAATCATTTAACATATCTACATCCGCATTACACTTCGGACACTTTCCCCATTTATAAAATACATTCCCACAACTCTTACAAAGAATACCAGTTTCACTATACATCTCCACCGGCTCTTCAGGATCATGATGTATTATATAACCACCTGATACACTTTCTAATTCTTCCTTTTTGAGTTCTTCCTTCTTATCTTCTGCCATTGACTTTTCCTCCTGTTAATATATTTCTATACCCGCATTCTATCGTTCGACTTTTATGTCAGTTTAATGAAGTGTTAATGCGGAGTAAATTAAAGCAGGAATCGCTTCCTGCTTTGGTCGTGTTTGCTCTTTATTTAATGATCCAAACACTACTTTTATCATTCGCTTGTTTTCTTCTCTTTCACTATCTTTTTATCCTTCTCAGCAAATTCGTAGATGGCCCTCTTAAGATCATCACGGAGCTTATCCGCATCACTTTCAAGGCCTTTTAGCTTCTCTGCTGCCCGGCTCGATTCAGCTTCGAGTTCTTTGGTTTGCCTATCGAATTCTTCTATCTTTTTCACTTTGGGATAGATAAATTTAAAATTACAGCCTAAACAGATGGCGCCAATTATAATCGCACCCCATCCTAAATACAGCGTTAAAGGCTCTTCAGTGTGTTCAAATGCAGTTAAGAAAAATATACCCGGAAACACTTCCATGGCAGTAGCAATAAACAGACCAACGAAAGCATACTTAGGATGCCGCCTTATGCCATACTTGCCTTCAACATAGTATTCATCACGCTCTATGTTGTTGTAAGAGATCGTATTATCGATCTTCTTGTTGTCCTCGAGCAGAGAATCGATATCGTGGTTCAGATCGTAAAGTCTCTTTTTATCAGCATATATCTTGCCAAACTCCTTAAAGTACTTCTTATCTTCTTCTGAAGCACCTTCAACAACTTCGTCGATCAGTTCGGGATTATATGCAAACCCTTTTTTATCCTCCGCGGCAAGTTCATCCATATCCTTCAGATGAACTGCTGCAAGAAGCAGTCCTCTGAGCGCCATGAAGTTGTGAGGATCCTTCTTCAATATGGACCTATACGCATCAGCAGCTGCGCTGAACTCTCCTCTGGCAAGAGATGTCTCACCCTGTTCATACATCTGTTCTTTTCTGAAACACTCGTAAATACTGCTCATGTCTTTATCCCTCATTGACGATTCCTAAATCCGACAATTCATTATATCAAACCAAAGCATCTCACGCCGTTCGTTACCATTCCTTTCCCTTTTAAGCATTTTGTCAAAACCCCTCAACAAATGCCGATTATTTTTGCCGTAATAACGATATGTTCACTGTTTTCAGATATGTAAAGCATTAAATATAATCTTACTAATAAGAATAACGATCTGCTTCCGGAGGGTGATGTTAACAAAAAATGGTACTTTTGGGCCATTTAAGTCAGGAACGGATTTCTCTATAATCAAGAATTATTAGAGGTAGGACCGATACTTCTCGTTATTCTTAAATGAGGGTGATCATATGAGTATTATTAGTTCTGTGAAGTCTTGGCCAAAAGGACAGAAGATTACAGTTGCTGTTATAGCGGGTGTCTCTGTCGTGGCGATTATTGCCGGCATCGCATTGTTCCTTAACAGCAAATACCTGGCAACCACCATGCGCCTTCTCCGCGTTGAAGGCACGGTAAACATCGAGGATTCGACTGGTTCCACCAAGCCTGTCATCGATAACATAAGATTCCAGTCCGGCGATGCGCTTAACACCGGCTCTGACGGTCTTGCTTCCGTCGGCCTGGACGATACCAAGATCGTTACCCTTGAGAATGACAGCCGCGCAGAGTTCTACAAGAACAACAAGCAGCTTGAGCTCAAGCTCACCCAGGGTGCGCTCTTCTTTGAGGTAACAGAGAAACTCGCAGACGACGAGACCTACGAGATAAAGACATCCAACATGTCCGTAGGTATCAGAGGTACTTCCGGCTACGTCTATTACGATGAGGACGGCCGTGAGTCCGTGATCATAACCGACGGTGTGGTCAAAGTATCCGCTTACAACCCCGAGACCGGCGAGACCAAGACGATCGAAGTCCACGGCGGCAAAAAGGTAACATGCTATCTCTACTCTGATAAGACTGAAGAACACGATACGATCGAATTCGACCTGGAAGAGATCAGCGAGGACCAGCTTCCCTACTTCCCGCTCAAGATGCTCATAGAGAACGAGCATCTGCTGGACAAGGTATGCGAATACACGGGCTGGGACAAAGACAAGCTCCGCGCTCTGTTCGAGTCTTTCTATGAGACAGTCAAGCCCACACCTACACCTGAAGATACAGAGGCCGTAACGGAGACTCCTACTCCTACGGATAAGGCGACGCCTACGCCGACGCTGACGCCTATACCCACTGTTACATTGGTACCGTCAATATCGACCACGCCAAAGGTTACGCCGAGTTCGACTCCCGCAGCAGGTTCGACTACAGTTCCTACCACAACGCCCGGTTCGTCTGACGTGACGATAACCACAACCACGCCGAAACCGACATCCACGACCGCGCCTAAGGGTACGTCATATACCGTTTCTTTCGTAACCAACGGCAAGTGCACGGCACCATCTGCTCAGACCGTAAGCAGCGGAAGCAAAGCGACCAAGCCGGCTGACCCTGTAGCAGAAGGGTACTCATTCGGCGGCTGGTACAAAGACTCTGCCTGCACAAATTCTTATAACTTCAACATGATAGTAACTTCGAATATCACCTTATATGCAAAGTGGACGGCGACATCATCTACTCCGACGATCACTCCGAAACCAACCAAGGCACCTATGGAGCCACCTTCGGAGCTTCCAGGCGATCAATTCGTTTGGTTAATCGATGACGAAGAAAATGACATCTACATCGCTTATTACTATTGGGGTTACGGTACAACATACATGGTCTATGCCGACAACGAGACCGGATGGGTTCAAGCCGAGATAGTATATGATTCCTATGGAGACTATGATCTCGCCTGGTTTGAGAGCCCCGAGACTGGTGTGTATTACTCATTCGAAGCACCCTACAGTGCGCCTGAAGGATACTATATGTCTTCCTATAACGCATTAAAGTACATAGCATATAAATACGACGACTCAGGCAACACAGTTTACCAGTTATATGTTGCGGGCAAAGGATGGGTCGAAGGCTTCTGTGAGACTACCACTATCAATAATGTGTATTATGACTGTTACTACTACTACGATGATTCAGGAAACAGAGTTGATTATTATATATACTGATTTTCAGCGTAATGACACGATTTAAGGACATTCTTATGAGTTTAGTTACAAGAATTAGAGACATGTCAAAGAAAGAGAAGATCGTAGTATCTTCCATAGCAGTTGTGATCGTCTTGGCTGTTGCTGCGACCATTGCGGTCATTGCCAACAACAGATATCTCGCCACCACCATGAGACTCCTCCGCGTAGAAGGCACGGTCAATATCGAAGACTCTACAGGTGAGATTAAACCTGTCATCGATAACATCCGATTCGAGTCTGGTGATGCTCTCAGCACCGGCTCAGACGGTCTGGCTTCAGTCGGTCTCGATGATACGAAGATCGTTACACTCGAGAATGACAGCCGTGTTGAATTCACAAAACAGGGCAAGCAGCTCGAGCTGAATCTCACTCAGGGCGCCCTCTTTTTTGAAGTAACGGAGAAGCTTGCTGACGATGAGACTTATGAGATAAAGACTTCCAACATGACCGTCGGTATCCGAGGTACATCAGGCTACGTCTATTACAGCGAGAGCGGCCTCCAGTCACTCATCATCACTGACGGTGTAGTTAAGGTCACGGGATATAACCCTAAGACACAAGAAACTAAAGTTGTCGAAGTCCGCGGAGGCGAGAGTGTGACTACTTACCTCTATGACGAATCGACTGAAGACAGGGACAGCATCGAGTTTGAGATTAAAGAAGTCCCTGTATCAGAACTCCCCGAGTTCCCTCTTCAGATGCTCGCCGAGAACGAGGCACTTCTTGAGAAGGTCTGCGCAGATACAGGCTGGGACAAAGATGAGCTTCTGGCACTCGTTACAGCTCTCACTGACACAGAGAACCCTACTCCCACTCCTGACGCAATAATCGAGATTACAGATACTCCAACGCCCACTTCAAAGCCGAAAACTGCGGTCACTCTGACTCCGACCGGTACGTCGTCGCCATCGCCGTCACCATCGACAAAACCGACAGCATCGGCAACCGGAACACCTGCTCCGGGTTCGACAAATGCTCCAGGAGCTTCGTCCACTATAGCTCCCACTACAGCTCCTTCTACGACTCCCACGGCTACACCGAAGATAACAACAACACCTTCGTCAACGCCCAAGCCGACAACTACGGTAAAACCTACCGCAACGCCGACTGCAAAGCCTACTGCGACACCTACAGTTGCCACATATACCGTAACATTTATCACTAACAATAAATGTACGGCTCCTGCCACTCAGACAATTACCGAAGGCGGCAAGGCAACCAAGCCCTCCAACCCTTCTGCCGAGGGCTACACTTTCGGCGGTTGGTACAGGGATTCAGCCTGCACGAATGCATACAACTTCAATTCTGCAGTCACATCGAATGTCGTGCTCTATGCAAAATGGACGCACATAACCTATACCGTAACCTTCGATACGGACGGACTTGGTACAGCTCCTAAAGATCAGACTGTAAATCACGGCGATCCGGTCGGAAAACCCGCCAACCCTTCTGCAGAAGGCTATACCTTCTCTGGCTGGTATACGAATAATGACTTCACCGAAAAGTATGATTTTGATTCTGAAGTAACATCAGATATAACCATCTATGCCAAGTGGACATCTATTATCTGCAGCGTAGTCTTTGTCCACGGCCACGATATGCTTCCGGGCAGTCAATACGTTGAGTATAACGGTACCGTCACAAAACCTGAAGAACCGACACTGGAGGGTTATGCATTTGATGGTTGGTATTCAGATTCTAACTTCAATAATCCATACGATTTCAGTGCGCCGGTAAAAGAAAACCTTTATATCTATGCTAAGTGGACTCCCATTACAACGCCTGTCGGCGGACCGACTCTTCCTTCAGGTTATACTTACACTTCGATTTGGGGAACAGATTATCAAGGCAATACATGTTATATCTGCAAATTGAATAATTCCTCAAGTGCTGAAAGTTTTGGTACAAGCCCTGCAACATACCGCGGATATTCCGGAGGCTATTGGTATGACCTTGATTATAGTTCAGTAAACAACACTTATACTTATGCAAAGTGTGGAGATACGGCTTCTCCAAATACATACTATTCAGATGCTGCAAGTATGGGCGGTGCTTTGAATTATGTTACACCGGATGATATTCCTTCAGGTTATGAGAAAAGAGAGTATTATTCTTGGGGCACTGATTATAATGGTAGAACTATTTATATTTGTATGATGAAAGTAAGTGACGATACATCCAATTATAAAGGGTATTATTCCGGAACCTGGTATGATCTCTATATGGTATCTTCAAGTACACCAGGCGAAAACGAGGGGTCTGTTTACGATACATTCACCTTTTATTACGTTGGTTCAAATGAAGTCTATTACGAAGAGACTTATTTTTTAGCATAGCGTATCTAAAGATGATTTGTAGGAGCTTTTAATGTAAGCCTTTATAATACGATCAAATCTATCGGTGTAGTTTATTACAACCCGTTATAAGATACCGGCACCCGTTCGAAAGTACTTTAATATGCTATAATTAATTATTAAGTTTTTTCTTAATGGAAGGGTGTTTTTATGGGACTTATTGATAAAGTAAGACGTATGACTAAGAAAGAGAAGATCGTTCTGGCATCAGTCGTTTCTTTCATTGTCGTAGCAATCGTTGCCGTTGTGCTTCTTCTCATGCGCAACAATTACCTTGCCACGACCATGAGGCTTCTCCGTGTTGAAGGAACAGTCAACATCGAGGATTCCAACGGTACGATCAAGCCTGTTATTGACGAGATGCGTTTCGAATCAGGCGATGCTCTGAGCACAGGTTCTGACGGACTTGCTTCCGTCGGTCTTGATGACACAAAGATCGTTACCCTCGAGAATGACAGCCGCGTTGAATTCCAGAAGCACGGCAAGCAGCTCGAACTCAATCTCACTGCAGGCGGCCTCTTCTTCGAGGTAACACAGAAGCTCGCAGATGACGAGAAATATGAGATCAAGACTTCCAACATGACCGTCGGTATCAGAGGTACTTCCGGCTATGTCTACTACAGTAAGAGCGGACTTCAGTCGCTCATCATCACTGACGGCGTCGTTAAGGTAACGGGTTATAACCCTAAGACCCAAGAGACAAAGGAAGTCGAAGTCCGCGGCGGTGAGATGGTTACTGCTTACCTTTACGACGAATCCACCGAGGACAGGGACAGCATCGAATTTGAGATCGTCGAAGTTCCACCGCAGGATGTTCCCGAGTTCGCTCTTCAGATGCTCGTTCAGGACGAAGCACTTCTTGAGAAAGTCTGCGCAGATACAGGCTGGGACAAAGACGAACTCCTCGCGCTGGTCAATGCTCTCCTCGATCCCGATTCACCTACTCCCACTCCTGACGAGATAATCGAGATTACTGATACACCTGATCCTACGGCTAAGCCGACTAAGGAACCGGTACTGACGCCGACGGCTTCGCTGACGCCATCACCATCGGCATCGCCGAATCCGACCAAGAAGCCGACTTCTGCACCTACGAACAAGCCGACGGCAACGCCGGCTCCGGGTTCAACATCTGCACCTTCGGCTGCTCCGACGCAGAATCCTTCTTCAGATCCTACGTCTACACCGACGGCAACACCTAATCCGACAACCACGGTCAAGCCTACGGCAACACCGACGACGAAACCTATACCTACAACAACCACTACACCTACTACCACTCCTACGGCTACTCCGAAGGTAACACCTACCATCGAGCCTACTCCGGTAAACACGCCTACACCTGAACCGACACCTGTGGTCGAAGAAGATTATTCAAATTGGTCACAGTTCATCTGGGGTGATACTTACGATGGTCACAAGGTATACATCCTCACCGAGAATTACGAAGAGTTTGTAGGTTTCTACAATGGTGAGTGGGTTCTCCTTGATTATCAATATAATGAAGAAATAGAAGATGAACCCGAAATCGATTACTGGACAGAAGACGGATATCTCTACTATGTAGAAGAAATAGAACCGGTGATCGACCCTACAGCTCTTAATGGTTACGTTGGTTAATCTGACACATGAAGAACAAGTACGTTAAGACACTGATAACCTCGCTCGTCTGGGCTCTCGTAATAACCGTGCTTTGCGGTTCGGGAATACTCAGGAGCCTGGAATTATGGTTCTGCGACTGGCTGTTCCAAAGGCCTGAGGCTCTTCCCCAGGATATCATCATCATCGGTATCGACGATAAGGATCTTGAGGAATTCGGTCCCTACTATACCTGGGACAGAACAGTCATAGCATCAGCTCTTGAAGCACTTGCAGCCGATCCAGATAACCGTCCCGCAGTAGTTGCAGTCGACGTTATCTTTACCGGCACGACGGACCCGGAAGCAGATCAGGCTCTGGTCGATGCTGCGGAAAAACTCGGTTGTGTAGTCACAGCCGTAGAGGCGCATTTCGGTACGACAAGAGAATTCGGTTCGAGTGTCGTCATCGACAGTTATGTTGTGCAAAATTTCGAAGAGCCTTTTGAAGCACTTGAAGCAGTAACGATGCAGGGACACATCAATGCGATGTACGACAAGGACGGAGTTCTGCGTCATTCCCTCCTGTATGTTAAGCCTTACGGAGACGACGGTGAGAAGGTCTACTCCATGGCCTATACCGTTGCTGAAGCCTATGCTGAATTCAAGGGCATCGATATCTACGAGCCTCCCACGAATGACAGAGGCCAGTTCTATGTATCATTTACGGGCGGACCTGCTGACTTCTACGACGGCGTATCGCTTTCAGAACTCATTAACGGTGAAGTTCCTTCTGAATACTTCAAAGACAAGATCGTATTCATCGGACCTTATGCTCCTGGCCTTCAGGACGCTTACTTCACCCCTATCGACCGAAGTGAGATGATGTACGGCGTAGAGTATCAGGCCAATGTCGTACAGCAGATCCTGAACAGCAACTACAAGGAAGAGCCTGTTGACTCTGCACAGCTCGCAGTTCTGTTCGTCGTATGCTTTGCTTTCTTCTTCTTCTGCGATAACAGAAGACTCCTCTACACTATTCCGGTACTCGTAATCTGCGAAGCTGCTTCAATCGGCGTATCGCTCTTTATGTACAATCAGAATCCGGGACAGGTACTGCATGCATTCTGGATACCGTTCGGTCTCTTGGTATTGTTCATAATCAGCGTATCCGGCAACTATATCCGTGCCGCCATCGCAAGACAGAACGTCACAAGGACCTTCGAGAGATACGTTGCACCTAACGTCGTTAACGAACTTCTTAAAGAAGGCGTAGAGAACTTAAAGCTCGGCGGAAAGAACGTTGACATAGCAGTTCTCTTCGTCGATGTCAGAGGCTTCACCACGATGTCTGAGAGGCTCTCGCCTGAGACGGTCGTATATATCCTTAACCAGTATCTTACGATGGCAAGTAACTGCGTCGAAGAGACAAACGGAACCATCGATAAATACGTCGGTGACTGCCTTATGGCATTCTGGGGCGCTCCTCTCGCAGATGAAGACCCCGTCTACCATGCAGCCGTAGCCGGACTCGGCATCATCAAGGGCGTCGAGGAGATCTCCGCAAGGCTCAAGGAAGAGATCGACGAAGAGATCCACGTAGGCGTCGGAATCAACTACGGCCCTGCGGTCGTCGGCAACATGGGTTCCGAGAAGAGAATGGACTATACGGCTATCGGCGATACCGTAAATACGTCTGCAAGACTTGAGGCTAACGCACCTGCAAGCTGCATCTACATCAGCCGCTCCGTTGCAGACAAACTTGAGGGCAGAATGAGATTCGAGCCTCTCGATAAGCCCATCAAGCTCAAGGGTAAGGCTGACGGCTTCGAGATCCTGAAGCTCCTCGGTCCGGTCGAGAATAACGATACTGACAAGCCTTCTAAGGAGGAATAAAAGATGCTCAAGTTTTTTGGCAGAGGCAACGCATTTGCAGATCAGCACACAAGTGCTTACTTTGTTGACGGCAACGACCTCATCATCATCGATTGTTCGGTCAGTTCTTTCCAGAGACTCAACAACCGCGTACTCTCCAATTACGATCATATCTATGTCCTCGTTACACATACGCACGGCGATCATGTAAGCGGAATAGGTCTTTTTATAGACCTTCTGCATTTCGCCCTCGAGAAGCCGGTAACTGTAGTTGCACCGAACGAAGCTGTCAAGACCGATCTTATCTACCTTCTCAAGAACCTGGAAGGCTGCGGCGATGACTGGTATGAACTGATCACACCCGAGGAACTCAAGAAGGATTGGTTCGAATGCGTTATCCCCACTTTCCACTCTGAAGAGCTTGAAGGTAAATGCTTTGGCTACTATCTGACAATCGACGGAAACAAGGTCGTATACACCGGTGATACGGGTATCTTCGAGCCTTATGAGAAATACATGGAACCCGGCGTATATCTCTATATGGAGATCAGTGCCAGGAAGACGCCTGTTCACCTCAGCTGCAGTGATATGCATGACAGGGTAAAAGAACTCGTCGCAAGCGGCGTACACGTCTATCTCATGCATATGGACTACGAGGATACGGTCCTGAACCGCATGAAGGATACTGGAGCTTATCCGGCACCTTTGGATGACGCAGAGCTTACTTTGGAGAGCAGCTCACAATTGCTTTCCAACATCCTCACCATCTCGGACAGCCTTTACAAGGATATGTGCATGAACGGCAGTCATGACCACAACATGCTGTTCACATATCTGACAGAACTCGGCAAGATGACCGTAGATGCGGACAGGGCAAGCTTCTGGAAATGGGATAAGCGCAAGGCACAGCTTTGGACGATGTCCGCTACCGGCGTCGATAAGATCGTCATACCTGAGAACGCGGGACTCGTCGGAAAAGCACTTAGAATGCAGAAGACGCTTATTACCAACGATCCGTATTCAGATCCTGATTTTAACCGTGATATCGACACACAGACAGGTTACAAGACTAAGTCAGTACTCGTCCTCCCTGTTGCAGATATCAACGGAAAATTCATAGGAGCCCTGCAGCTCATCAACAAGAATGACGAACGCGGTTTTGATCCGGATTCAGATCCGAAGAGGCTCTCTCTTGCAGCGCTCGTCTGCGGTATCGCACTTGAGTCCGAGACATTCCTCGAAGACTCGCATCACGACAGATTGACAGGCCTCAAGAACAGAATGGGATTCTACTACGACTTCAGCGAGAAGTATAAGGAATACCTTATGCCCGGCTCCGGCAAGATGATGTCAGTATTCATCTGCGACATCGATAAGTTCAAGCGCGTCAACGATACATACGGTCATAACGCTGGCGACGATGTGCTACGCTTTACATCAGGACTTGTCGAGTCCTGCTGCGGTGAGACTGACGGCGTGTACAGATGGGGCGGCGAGGAATTCGTCATGGTAATGCGCGATACAGACTTGGAAGGCGCCGTTGCCAAGGCTGAGGAGATCAGAGTCAAGCTCATGAACACCGACATCGAAGCTGACGGCAATACCTTAAGATGCACACTGAGCTTCGGCTGCACACGCTTTGATCCTTCCAAGACAATCGAAGAGAACATCAGCGCTGCCGACGAGTGGCTCTACACCGCCAAGGAGACCGGAAGGAACAAGGTCTGCTGGAAGGCTGAATAAATCCAACAACAATAGAAATTAAAAGCACCCCGAGGGTGCTTTTATATTGCTTTTAATTGAGCTGCAGGATCACTCTTCCCTGCGCTTTCTCGTCAGGATGATTCCGGTCACGGCACAAGCTGCAAGAATCATGGCAGCACCTGCGACAGCCGTCATGCTCTGACCCTCACCACTGGCAGGAACCTTTGCGACTGCTATAACTGGCGGTTTTACCGTGTAATCAAAAGTAATGGAAACGCCGTCCTTGAATGTGATTGTCATGGTATGTTTACCTGCAGGCAAGGTGGCAAGATAATCTTTCTTCAGCGTGATTATCGCGCTTCCGCTGGTTAGATCGATCTGATCGCCGACTTTAAGCTTTACGCCGTCGCATTCAATCGAATCAACAAGTTCGTATGTCTTGTCGTCTTCTTCGGTCCTCTTGATAGTGATGATGATCTGTCCGTCTTTCTCTTCGATACCCTGAACATAGTAAGTACCCTGCTTGGGGATCTCTGCAAACACTGCAAGATATACAATATCTTCAGTTACTGCGGGAAGAGCATCACCAACACCATAAGTGTTTGTACCGTCAGTCCATCCGAAGAATGAATACTTATAATCCTCTGTCTCAGCCTTGGCCGGAAGCGTTCCGGTAAAAGAAGGTACTGAATTAAGATCATAAGTGGTTGCCTGCAGTTCCTCGCTGCCGTCTTCCGAATAGAAGAATACATCTGCCTTTATGCGCTTGAAGGTAACGTTTACATTTACAATGCCTTCTGAATCAGGCATAAGATATTTTCCGTCAGCATCTGGAATGATCTCTGTCTCATTGCCGTCTGCATCAGTCAATATGACCTTATCAACTCCGAAGTTGTAATCCGGTGTGATGGTCAGTTCATCAGTACCGTACGTCTGCGCATTGCCTGAGATCGATCCGTTACCGTCGTCCGTGTATGTTGCTTCGTAATAACAATGGCAAACGGCTGCATCAGAACCTTCGAAAGCATTACTGCTCTCACACAGTGCTTGCTGATCTTTATCCATCAAGACACTCGTAAGATTTGTGCAATTTCCGAACGCACCGTCTCCTATCGAGATAACACTCGAAGGAAGAACCAGGTTCGTAAGGTTTGTGCAATTGTAAAAGGCCATTGATGCAATCGTAGTTACACCCTCGGGAATAGTTACATCGTTGAGATTAGTACAACCTGCAAATTCTCCGAGAGCGATCTGCTGAACGCCTTCTTCGATAGTAACACTCTCGAGGCTTGTGCACTCCTTGAATGCCGATCCGCCCATAACTGATACACTGCCTGGGATCGTAACACTCTCAAGATTAAAACAATAGCTGAATGCACCGGACCCTATGGATATCACAGAGTCGGGAATTACGATACTTGAAAAAGCACAATCGCTAAAGGCGTAGTTTGGAATGGAGGTAATGCTATCCGGTAACGTTAAGCTTTCAAGGCTTTCGCAGCCGGAAAAAGCTCCCTCTCCTATAGAATCAACACTGCCAGGTATCGTCACGCTTGTAAGGCTTTTACAATCGGAGAAAGTGCCGGCTGATATAGATGTAAGCCCATCCGGTAACGTTATGCTTTTCAGGCTTTCACATCCGTAGAATGCATTGTAACCGATAAAAGTAACAGCATCAGGGATATTGATATCAGTAAGATTTGAACAACCGGAAAATGCATAATTCTGTATCGAAGTCAAACTATCGGGAAGCGTAACGCTCTCAAGACTGCAGCAGTAACTGAATGCACTCGAATTTATATCTGTAACTCCATCTGGAATATTAATACTCTTCAGGCTTGAACACCCGGAAAACGAACTATAATCAAATACCTGAACACTATCGGGAATTGTGATGCTCTCTAGACTTCCACAATTGCAGAATGTGCAACCCGGGATAGCGGTTACGCCATCCGGGATAGTAATCTCTTTTAGTTTGGAACAACCATAAAATGCATAGGTTCCGATCGATGTAACGGTACCGGGAATCGAAACACTCTGAATGCCGCTGCAACAACGGAACATGTAGGTTCCGATCGAAGTAACACCCTCCTCGAATACAACATCTTTTATATCGCTATTTGAGTCAAACGGACTTGTTGGCCACCAACTGTTGTAATCATTCATCGGACCGGTACCCGAGATGACGAGTTTTCCTTCATCATCCAATGTCCATGAAACATTGTCACCGCACGTGCCGCTGGAAACGATCTCAGCCGCACCAATCTTCATTCCCGGGAACAACGCCAAAATAAAAGCAACCGACAACATCACTGCTGCGATCTTGGTAAAAGATCTCTTCATACAGACACCCCCTGCGAATCTCTCAATTCGCTGCAAACTCCCTCAACAAAAATATTATATAACACGCGTAAAGAAATTACTTGTAAGATATTTATATTATTTGAAATATAGACCGCCCATGGAAGAGACCGGAAGGATACCCGCGGCCGTCAAGTACGACGACGGCAGTTATGCGGATGAATTCTTTATGGTAAAGAAGGTCTGACAGTCTCTACGCCGCCCCGTCTATCTGTTCGAGTACATATAGAAGCGTCTGGTCATACTGTTGGCGGACTTCATAGGTGTTGGTATCCAGTCCCTGTGCCTTGAGTTCATTCTTCAGCAGGTATTCATCCACCGTAAACGGAATATAGACATCCGGTGCCGTACCGAGATAAGTATCCTCCAGTGCGTCGACATTCATGGTGGCAGTGTATACAAACATGAATCTGCTCTCTGGCAGGTAGCAGTTGAACGGGCTTCCGCAGATACCCTCGCCGCCGCTGTTATTGCCGACGACCACGGCATTGTCGTATTGCTTGCAAAGATATGTCATAAGATCGCCGGAAGAAAACGTCGATTCCGACGTCAGCAGATATATCTTAAGGTCTTTGGCCGCCTTGCCTTCAACATCGAAATTCTCGGTGTAGTAAAAGTTCTCGCTGTCTGTCCTGAGCGGCCTTCCAATATAGAACACATAGTATGGGTTGCAGTAATAGTTCTTCGTAAAATCGCACTTGCCTCCGACGACCTCGGCAGTATACTTCAGGTCCGAACTGAACACGACCGGAAGCACCTGCTCATTGACAAAGGAAGTTACGCCTCCGTGGTTCCAACGGAAATCAAAGATGACCGTATCGGCATCGATCTCATCTATGGCTTCTTCCAGATCCGCCGAAAGCAGATCGCCTTCCGAACTGCTGCAAGCCGTGCTGTATACATAGACCACCTTCCTGTCGGGATCCTTCTCTATCGTATATGTCTGCGGAACATAATTCTCGTCTTCAGGATCGGTCACCGCCGCACTGTCACCGGCATCGTTATCAAGATCAAAAAGCTCTGGGTACCTTGAGACACCGTCCGCGCAGGCGATCTCCAAGGCAGGATCCTCGTATACCGTCACAGTCTCGATCGTCCCGTCGGGCATCAATATCTCAAGCGTGTGCTCTATTCCGATGCCGTCGTTGAAGAACAATGTCTTGCGGTAGAAACAATCGTTGCAGCCGTCGTAGTTCGGCTTATTGCGCTGCATGTATTCGAAACACAGATCCACGGGATCCTGTCCGTCGACAGATAGCAGGATGCAGTCACAGTAATCAGTTATAACATTCTTGAGCAGGCCGCTCTCGACGCCTCTGCCCACATATGTCCCGTCAATGTAAGCGAAACCGATCAGGTTGTACTGCAGGTACGACTCGACGTCATCGCGGAAGTCCTCTTTCCAGGAGAACTGATAGTCCTTCATCTCCTGCGATGCATATATCTCCGTCAGCACGAACGAATCGGCTGCGTGATCGTAATCAGGAAGCTGCATGCCGTTATGAGCTCCCGGAAGGAGCATCAGGAAACTGGACATTACCGAGAAGAACTGAAACTCGGTCTCGGTATCGATGACCAGATCACGGTACCTGTTATATATGTCGTCATAAGATATCCCGTATGCCTCTTCGAACATTTCTTTGTTCGGGTTCTGCAGGCACACCACATCGTACATATAATCGAGATCGGCAAGTTTCTGCTCCGTGGTAAGCGTAGTGTCCACAAGGTTATAGCCTGTGTCCGTCGTCATATAAAAGTATGTGCCCCAGAAGTATGCCAGCGGTGCCAACAGCGCTGCCACGATGAGCACTACCGTTACCGGCACCAGGACAACTATCAGTCTTTGTTTCGCGGTGAGTCTTGCTTTAGGTCTGCGTTCTTTTGCCATAATATAACCCCTCCGGCGAGTATTATATCATTGTCAAATAAGAACCGACCTATGTTTATCCTGCCTGAACTTCAGCCTCTGCCCTCGCCTTGGCGAGTTTCTTATATCCGACATTCAGAAGGATTGCACCCACGACATCCAGCACGAAGAAGAACATGGCAATGATTCCGACCACGATGAAGACGTTCGGGCGCTGTCTGTTCTTTATCAGGAAGATTATCGTGTAGATGATGTCCGGCAGGCTCGTCATGAGCATGTAGACGTATGTGAGCACGACGCCGATTCCTGCCATGGCAGGAATTCCGAACAAAAGGAACGGATTGAGCATGCCGCTCATGACAAGAAGCCACAGATAGATGTTGATCCCGAAGAATGGGATCATGAGGATCTTGATAACGATCGTGAGCACGACATACGGCTTGGCTTCCCTCATCGCGCCTCCGATGATGCCGAGGATGAAGGCTGCAAGGCCTATGCAGACCGTAACAACGAGTATCTCAAGCACAAAATTAACATCGAGCTGCCCTCCGATGTTTGTCTGATGGAAAACGTCGTAGAGCGGCAAGGCGACATTGGCCTGCATGTAATACATACTCGCCAGACATACGAAGAGAACGATCTTCGATATCAGCATGAAAGGTGTGTTGCGTGTCTTATTCATAGATTCCCCTTATTCCAGTCCGATTACTTCGTGACTTCCCGTATATTCCCATTCGTCCGCGATTATGAGCATGCCCGAGCCTCCGTCTTCCGGAAGCACCAGATATACTGCGGTGCCTTCGTGATACCTGTCTTTGTCATCTTTGGAGACTTTGCGTTTGGTATCGTTCGACAGATAGACGTAATTGCCTTCCACGGAAGTAACGGTCACATACTCGATCGTGAACTCGTCCGTGCCAATGTATCCTTCGATCGTCTTGTCATCTATCTCCGCCTTGGCAAGCATGACCTGGCCGCCCATGGTGTTCACCGCGAAACCGTTCTTTTCCGAGACATTCGGCAGGAAGCAGAAAAGGCCGATGCCGGCAGCTATGGCAAGAAACGACATGACGAAGGCGAATACTTTCGCGCCTGTGTTCTTACGGTAGAAGATCGCATACGGGTCGTCGGGCATGATGCCGACCTCGACCGTCTCGCCTACTTCAGGCGACAGCCTTCCCGTCCTGATATCGTCTTCCTGGAACGCCTTGTACGTCTGTCCGTTGTAGTAGTACTCGTAGACCGGGGTGCCTGTAACCACCAGGTTGTGCGCATGGCTTGTCTTGCTGTCTGAACCATCGATCATCTTGATGTATCCGATGCACGTCGCATTTACGGTCTCCTGCGATGCCTTGGAATGCCTTGCGATCCCGATGCACGTGTATACGACAAAGAAGAGTCCCACGAGCACGAAAGCGGCCGCTCCGCCGCCTACGGCCGCCTTGGTAAAACCGACCACAGGTGCGATTACCGCGGGTACTATTACCGCCAGGCCGAGCAGGATCATGATGGTACCGGCCACCCCTTTCGGCAGCTGTGCTTTGCCGGGAAGGTCCATGTTCATGGCAGGCTTGGCTGGTACCAGCGACAGTATCCCGAGAAGGACAAACAATCCTCCGAAAGTATACACCCCATATCCGACCATGCCGTTCATCGAGAAGGTGATCATCAGTATGACCGCTATGACAAATACCGCTATGGCGCTGTATTTGATGATGTTGTCCTTGGTGTTGTCTGCCGGCCTGAAAGACGAACTCATGAAATCTCTAGCATACTCGAGATGCTCTTCAAGGATTATGGATTTCTCCTCGCTGTCCGTCGCCGGGTTCGTACTGAAATGATAGTACTTGGTATCTTCGTAATAACGCATTATCTATCCCCCTATATGCTTATCCCAAATATCATTATACCTTTTTATCCTAAGAATAACTATTTACCGTACCCTAATGCTTTATTATCGGTTTGTTTACATCAAGGAAATTCAGTTTAAAAACCATACGATAAAATAAAAACATGTAACAGGCGGCATTTTATACAGGTAAAGACCATGGGCGATGTTATCAACTTACAGGCCGTATATGTTACCGACTTGGTCGGAATTGCCATTCTCGTCAGCATCCTGGCTTCGCGAGGCTGGAATCTCCCTGCGCGTAAAGAAGAGAGCCGCATCATCGCAAGCCTCCTCGTCGTATCCATCTTCAACTGTATAGCAGACATCTATGTTTTCGCCTGTGACGGCATGGAAGGTCCCGTGTACTATTGGATACTGATGGTGGGCAACACCTATCTGTACCTGTACAACCTGATCGTCGGCATAGGCATCATCTATCTCATCATCAAGCACATCGACCGCCAGGCCAAAGGCTGGCACATCATCATCTTCTGGAGCCTTATCATCATTGAAGCATCGATGCTCATAATCAATTTCTTCGTTCCGATCGTATTCGGTATCGATGAGAAGAATTCATACTACAGAGGTACATTTTATCTGATGTTCGTCCTGGTAGGATTCGGCCTGATCTTCTACGGCTATGCGTACTACTTCATCAACAAGATCAAGAATCCTTCCCTGCGCTACTTCCCCGTTGTCGGCTTCCTCCTGCCGATCCTTATCGGCAATGCCGTCCAGATGCAGATCTACGGCATCTCGCTGCTTCCCATCAGCTTTACGGTAGCGTTCGCGGCAATTACGATCTCGCTTCAGAACGAGTGTATCTACATCGACAAGCTCACGGGTGTGTACAACCGTTATGAGCTCGACAAGATCCTCAGGAAACGTTTCCGCAGGAAGAATCTCAAGATCGCTGCCCTGATGCTCGATCTTAACGACTTCAAGGCGATCAACGATAACTATTCCCATGAGGAAGGCGATGAAGCCCTGGTCGCATTCGCAACCATACTTGCGGACACTATCCGCGCCGAGGGCGTAGTGATAAGGTTTGCAGGCGATGAATTCATCGTCATCATGCCCAAGTTCCAGAATGTCGATATCAGTGAGTATGAGGCTCGCATCCACGCAGGGCTGGATGCTTACAATGAGTCTTCAGGCAAGCCCTACAAACTCTCTGCAGCCATAGGCGGCAAGGTATTCGATCCCCGCACGGATAACATGGACAGCGTTCTTAAGGACATCGATGCTCTCATGTACTCCGCGAAACGCGAATACTACTCCATGCACGACAGAAGACATAACAGGAACCCGGAGCCGTCGGCTCAATCTTAAGCTTTTACCTCAGATCCGCAAGTAGGACATACAAGGCTTCCGCCCTCTCTGATCTTCAGGGGCGCTCCACAGTTCGGGCAGTTGATGCCTACGAAACGTTTGGCGTAATCTTCCTTGTCCGTCACTCTGTCGGTCAGTTCGAAGTTCCTTGAATTTGAATCGTAAGCGACCTTCATCAGATATCCCTTTGCCAGGGCCTTTAAGATCAAACGCTCATAGGATGACCCCTTCTTCTTGCCCTTGCGCGAGGGGATGGTATCCATTGATATAACGCCGTCAGTATCCTTTTCGAGTGCCCATGCAGTATAGGAAGCAGCGCCCATAATACGGAGTGTGCTTATACCTGAGATGATCATGATGACCGCACAGATGTCCACCAGTATCGGCAGGACGATGTATTCTGCGGTGTCGCCCGAACCTAGTATCGCAAGTACGCCGAGCGTTGATATAAGACACAGCGGTATGCCGATTATCAGGCTTATAGCAGCTGCGATACGGCTTGTCTTGAATTTGGATATATTCTTGTACATTGTTATGCTCTCCTGAGATAAGATCCGCAGTTATTGCACTTGTCGGAGCTTCCTGCCCTGACCGTGTTTTTCGCACCGCATGTCGGGCAGATGATCTCTTCGAAGTCTTCTTCCGTGCCGATGATGATCTTGTCGCCTTCGATGCGCATGTTACTGAATCTGTGCTTTTGAGGCCCTGTCATGTCTTTCCTGATCCTGTCTTCCGGTATGCCCGTCATCTCGTGCAGACGCGCGAAAGTGATGACACCGTCGTGATCCTCTTCGAATATCATCTCATACCTGGTGACGCGCTCCAGCATCTTCCTGATCCAGATCATGGATATCAGCTCGGCAAGGGCAATGAGTCCCACGATGACGGCTACAACTACCATATGCGGTTCGCCTTCCGAGACACCGATTGCGCCAATGATGACCAGGATGGCCAGGATTACCCCCGACGTGATCATCAGACCCGTCAGGGTTGAGTTGCGGTCTTTGTTCTTCTTGGCATCATAGAATCTGCTCATAATGAATCCCCTAATTCTCCACAAAAAATATCAACAATATTTTATACTGTTTTGTTTTTACCGCAAGATTATCCGTAAGATATATATAAACGGCACATTTCGTTATCGGTTTATTTATAGAATGATAATCTGTTTGTGCTATATTTAACTTCGTTAGGGTAGTTTTAGAGTAGTTTAAGCGGAGGCAGTAGTTAATGTCGGTTATAAGGAAGATCAAGGAGAAAGGGCTCTCACTGAAGACCTATTCCCATACGATGCTCTTTGTATCCATAGTAGTTACCGTGCTCCTGATAGCATCATCTATTGTCGCCTATGTGAATTTCATGGCGCTCGAGCATTCCTCTGACAACTTCATCGAACTCGAA
>JAILMZ010000007.1 GCA_024692105.1 Saccharofermentans sp. | reverse complement strand
TTCCCGGTACCTCCCGAAAAGCACACCGTCATCGATGAACTTATCGGCATCTGATACCCATACCGGGAACGCGCCCTCGCTCAAGGCTGTCTGTCCGTTCAGCATGCCGGTATGGAACGGCAGGTGGCGGAACTGCCTCAGGACGAGTTCAAATCTGGTGAACCTGCAGTTCTCGGGACACTCGTAGAGCATGTCGTCTGTCAGTGTATCGAGGTAGTCTAAGGTTTTCTTCTCGACGTGGTCAAGATACGCCAGCAGCTGCTCGTCAGTGAGTACAACGGAAGTCGGATTCTCGGGATTGTCCATACCCTCCTCGTGGAAGTCCGGCTCGTCGTAGACATTGGGGTTGATGAACCACTTGTCCGCCGAATGCAGAGCGTGGTAGACCCAGCGCCAGCAGGGAGCGCCGCAGATGACTGCATCCCTGTCGTAAGTCTTGATCGATGTCCTGATGTTGATGAAGTTCGGGACAACTGACCTTCTGATGATCTTAACTAATTCATCCATAATAATATCCTCCATATCTGCGGTTTAAGAACCCGTAAAATCGTACTTTCTGACGCCGAGCATCCAGAACTTGTAGCTCAGGTACACGAACACGATGCCGAACAGCGGCGAGATCCACGACAGCGGCGGAACGTTGCCGGGCTGGAGTATCACGAGGCTCGGGTAGTAGGCAATGAACGCGATCGGGATGATGAACGTGAAGATTACCTTGAAGATGCCCGAGAAGATGCTCGCGGGATATTTGGCAAAGTCCTTGAAACGGAACATTATGACCATGACGTACCCTGAGCCCTTGATCCAGAAGCAGGTCGCCGCAGCGAAGTTCATGAGGGCTATCATGAACAGCGATGCCGTGAGCAGGTATACGATCAGCTTTACTATGACCAGCGGAGTCACGGGAATGCCGATGTGCACCCAGGCGTATACTATCGTGCCGACACCGAACGCGAGCTGTCCCAGTCCTTTCACGTCAAACACTTCGGAGATGAAGTAGAAGAAGACGTTGACCGGACGGAAACAGTACTTGATGAAGTCTCCGCTCTGCACCATGAACCTGAGGTTCCAGTTGTTGTCGAAGAAACACTGCACCGGTGTGAGCGCGACCAGAGAGAACCCGTACAGGAACAGCATGTGGTAGTAGTCCCAGCCGTTGATCGTCGGGAAGTTCTGGAACAGGATCAGGAATGTGACGAAGCCCGAGAGATTAGTCATTATCATTCCGAACGTCGAGATGACAAAGTCCGCACGGTAGCTCATCTTGCTCTTAAGGTCCTGCACGAGGATCTTGCGGTACATCCTCGCATAGAATTTCAGTCCTCTTTTATGCATATCAGCCTCCGTTCACGGTGACCTTTCGCACCGCACAATTCCAGAATAAGTTGCCTGCTACGGTCAGCACGACCATCCACACGATCTGCAGCGCGAACAGCTGGGCAAGTCCTTCCCATGTGTCCGATCCGCTCTTGCCGAGAAGTATCGACAGCGGTATGTCATACACCGCACGGAAAGGCAGATACTGTACCACCATTCTTGCTTTCTCGGGAAAGAACGCGAGCGGGATCGAAGCGCCCGAGAGCAGCAGCACGATAGTTTCCTTTACTATGTTGATGCCCCAGGTCGATTCGGTGAAAAGACATATGGGCGCGACGAGCATCTCGATGTTGTAGTTTATTATCAGCGCGAACACCGTTGCGATGATGAACCAGACGATGTTCAGGCCCATAGGGATCGCACCGCCGGTGACGATCATGACAACGATGAACGTCGGTATGAACGTCAGCACGAACTGCACGACATGGTTTCCGGTGTAGCTCCAGAAAGTGTACTTCCTGAAACGCATCGGCTTGAGCAGGTCGAGCACGAGCGCGCCTGACTGGATCTTCCTGCTCATGTCCCAGACGACGAACATTTCGAGGAAGTTGAAAAGCGCCGTCGCGAGGATCAGGTAGATCATCGTGTCCGTGAATGTCATGCCGTTGACAACGTCGGTACCGGACGAATCGTAGATCGCCTTCCAGAGGTAGTAGACAAGCACGAGATATATGAGGTTCGCAAACAGCGTCACGAAAATTCCGAGCCTGAACTGCAGCGACTCCATGATCCCGGCACGCGTTATGGCAATCAGCCTTTTGGGATTCATCTCGCGCCTCCTTCGTAGATTTTCTTGATAACTTCTTCCGTCGAGATCTCGAGGATCTTGACGTCCTTTATCTTCTTTTCTTTCTGTTTCTCCATGATGACGTCCATGACATCCGTGGTCTTCTCGTCGATCAGGTACTCTTCCCAGGTATCGTCCGTGCGCTGGATCTTCAGTGTCCTGTACGAACCGAAATACGTCTTCAGGTGCTCTATGTCGTTGTCATAGATCTTCGTGCCCTCGTCGATGATGACGATCCTTCTGCACAGCGCATCAACGTCACCCATGTCATGTGTGGTAAGAATAACGGTTGTATTCTTCTCCTTGTTAAGACCTAAGATAAGCTCTCTGATCTTCGCCTTCATCGATACGTCCAGACCGATAGTCGGCTCATCGAGGAATACGATCGCGGGGTTGTGCAGGAACGCCGCCAGGATATCGGACAGTGTCCTCTGACCGAGAGACATCTGCCTTACGGGCTTATGCAGGATCGGCTCGATATCAACGAGCGAACGGTAGAGTTCGATCATCTCTTCGTAGTCTTTCTCGGGAACCATGTAGAGGTCACGGAGGAGTTTGAAGGATTCTATCAGGGGCAGCGACCACCACAGCTGGCTTCTCTGCCCGAAAACAACGCCTATGTTCTCGCAATTCTCGGTCCTGTTCTTGTAAGGCACCTTGCCGTTGACGAGCAGTTCGCCGCTGGTGGGCTCGAGTACTCCGGTCATCATCTTGATCGTAGTGGATTTGCCCGCGCCGTTGGGACCCAGGTATCCGATGATCTCGCCGCGGTGCACGGTCATCGTGACATCTTTTACCGCGGACACCGTCTTGTAGTCTCTCGAGAAGAGATCCTGGATGGAGCCCTTCAGACCTTCGTGGCAGTTCAAGACTTTGAAGTCCTTGCAGACATTTTTCATTACTACTGCTTCGTTTGTTGAAATGTCGCTCATAACAAATTTCCTCTTTCTTTTCTGTTCAATTGCAAGTATATTGTATGTATAGACTTGATAACAGTGCCGATTTGCCTGATTTTTATAACTATATTCCAAGTGCGTGGAAGATTGTTATAGTTTTTAACAGACAGGAGATAGATAGTTATGAAAAGAGAAATGATGGGTCTCATCGTCAAACGAGACGACGGTTCAGAGATAGTAAACTACGACGACCCTAACTTTCCTTCTTATATATACGACGGCTGGATCGTGCCCAAAGCTACCTGGGAAGGCGTGCCTCACTACCATGAAGACATTGAGATAATGACCGTCAAGGAAGGCGATGTCATGTATGTTGTCAACGGACGCGAAGTGCTCCTGCACGAAGGCGATACGATAGTCGTCAACTCCAACCAGATCCACTACAACATGACCGTTAACGGCGGCACGGCAAAATATGTCATCTGCGTGCTCCACCCCGGCATCCTGTCGAACTCCGTCGCAGTCGACCTCCAGGCAATAAAGCCCATCACAGAGAATCCCGACCTGCCGTTCTTCAGGTTCAGAAATATAAATGAATATACCGAAGAGATGCGCAAGCTGGTCCTCAGTCTGCCCGACATCCGCCACGATCCTTTCGCGGTCACGATGAAGTTTTTCCAGATATGGTCCATCGTCAGAAAGCAGGCCGAATCCTGGGGCGCGACCGAGGAAACTGTTTCCGACCCGAGGATGCAGTCGTTCAAGGCGATGATGCATTTCATATCGAATAACTACCAGAATCAGATAACGCTGGGAAGCATTGCCGAGAGCGGCAACATAAGCAAGTCATTGTGCAATATCCTGTTCCACCAATATGTCGGAGAGTCGCCGATCAATTACCTGATGCACTTAAGGTGCCGCAAGGTGGCAGAGCTCCTAAGGGCCAGCGATATGTCCATGAGCGAGATCGCCGCACAGACCGGTTTCGGCGGCGTGAGTTATATGTCCGAGACGTTCAAGAAGTTCTTCGAGAAATCTCCCCGCGAGTACAGGAAGCAGTGGGAGTAATCCCATAAATCCCGACTAATTGTCATATTCTTGTGGAAGCCTTACAGCAGTAGGATTTGCTTAACTGTTTATTTACACTTTGTATGCCTTGCCGACATTTTAGTTACAGAATCGCGAAGAATTCACTTGTTATGTCTTGATAAAATGGCAGTATCGTGACAACGAAGAAAAACAAGGGTGGTAATCATGACAAAAAGGGCAAACAACGGCGTTGATAAGACCCTGCGTAACCTATCTCTCAAAAGGGAGGCGCCGAAGAGTGCGTTTATCCTCCTCCTTCTCCTCTACGGCATCGCATCATTCCTGACTGTCGCTACTTCCAGGACACCGGGTGAAGGCGTGTTCTTTGGTATTCCCCTCGCGTTCACGTCGCTTACCGGCGTGTTCTCGATGTTGGGTAACATATGCGTCATCTGCCTGGTGCTCCTGTTCCGTAAGCTCGGATACTTTACATCGCTCGCGCTGGTTCTGTTCTCAGTTCCCGGACTTTATATCAACACCTTCGTCAGGCAGAATTACAACAGCCTCCCCGGCTTCTTCAACAGTCTGATGGTGCTCATCGCCATCACGATCATATTCCTCGGCAACAGCAAGATCGTCAACTACCAGAACAGCCTCCGTGAGCAGGCCGTCACCGACAGGCTGACCGGGCTGCCGAACCGTTTCGCGTGCAGCGAACTCATCGAGGATTTCCTCCACCGCAACGGAGAGTTCGCAGCGGTTTCCATAGACCTTAACAACTTCAAGAGCATCAACGACACCATGGGCCACGACACGGGCGACATGGTCCTTAAGGAGATTGCAAATCGTTTCAAGGAACTTGCCAACAATGTGACCACCGAGACTACTGAGTTCGTGGCGCGCACAACAGGCGACGAGTTCATGATAATCATCAGCGACTATGACTCCGAAGAAGACATCGAGAAGACCATCGAGGCATATAAGTCCGAGCTCGAGAAAAAGCTCACCATCGACGACTGCGACTACTACATGACGGCATGTTTCGGCTACGCAGTCTGCCCCGACGATTCAACGGTCCTCGAGAACATCTTCACCTACGCAGATGCTGCCCTCCACAATGTCAAGAAGACAGGCACAGACAGCATGATCGCAAGGTTTACCGAAGATATGATCAACGCCGATCGCACACTCGAGATCGAACGCAAGATCCGCAGCGCGCTTACGGACAACAAAGTCCTCTACCACCTCCAGCCTCAGTACGACATTGATCACAAGCTCCGCGGCTTTGAGGCTCTCGCACGTTTGCAGGACGATGACGGATCGTTCATCAGCCCCGTCGACTTCATCCCCGTCGCAGAGAACACCGGCCTCGTGGACCGCATCGA
This sequence comes from Saccharofermentans sp., assembly GCA_024692105.1. The sequence continues at coordinate 24,002 of JAILMZ010000007.1, read as the reverse complement.
CATGCGCGTGTTTGAACTTGCAGTGGAGTTCCTTGAGAACGTCACAAAGGAGACAGGCTCACAAGTCATGATCAGCTGCAACGTCTCCGTAAGACATCTTATGAAGAATAATTTTATTGAAGAAATAAAACGGGTTCTCGAACAGCACAACGTCTCCCCTTCCCGCATCGAGATCGAGATCACTGAGTCCATCATGATCGACTCTGCGGAGAAAGCGCTTGAACGCATCGAAGAACTCAAGGCAATGGGCATGAAGGTTGCTATCGATGACTTTGGGACAGGCTATTCCTCCTTAAGCTATCTCAATAATTTCCCCTCCGATCTCCTCAAGATCGACAAGTCCTTCATCGATAACATGAGCCTCAATGACTCCTCCAGGCAGTACGTAGCCATGATCATCTCGATCGGTCACACCCTTGACCTTAAGGTCATCTCCGAAGGTGTCGAATCCCCCGATCAGGTCAATGTCCTTAAGTCCATCGGCTGCGACTACATTCAGGGTTTTGTCTGGGGCAAGCCCATGCCGCCCGAAGAAGCCGGCCAGCTCGTACGATCCCTCCAGAGCTGATACCTACTACTCCGGCAACTACAAAAACGGGGCCCTCTCGGGTCCCGTTTTGTATTATGATTCACTCCACTTATTGAACTTCACACGCTCGGCAAACGGTCTCTTGCTTGGGGCATGGAATTCGTCGACGGCTTTGCCGACAGGCAGGAGGCAGACGACATCGAGGTCATCGGGCACTCCTAAGATAGCAGCGATCTTATCGCAGATGCGGTCCTCGTCTGTGATGTGGCCTTCGTACCAGCAGCTCTGATAGCCGAGCTCGACCATCGCCAGGAGCATGTTCTCGATGGCGGCGGAATAATCCTGCACGGCAAAGCAGCGGTCGCGGTAAGCGTTGATCCTTCTGGTAAGAACGACGATCATAGCGGGTGCAGTAGCAGCGACCGGCGGGTCTATTACGGTCTTTATCTGATCCAAAGTCGCAGCATCATCCACAACAACGATCTCGGTTGTCTGTTTGTTGCATCCTGAAGGTGCGCCGATGCCTGCGCGTGCGATCGTTTCGAGGTCAGTACGCGGGACCGCCTCGGAAGAATATGCACCGCGGTAGCTGTGGCGCGTGAGGATCGTGTTTACGGCTGACTTGAGGCCCATGACATAGATCTGGCAGGGGTTATCTGCATCCCACAGATCCTCGATGACCTCGAGTTCGGAAAAGCCGACGCTGCGGTAGAAACGGTTGGTCTTGTCGTAGTCCTCGTACATGCCTTCGCGGACGGTCTTGACCTGCATGAATGAGTATCCCTTCTGCACGGCATAATCTCTCGCGGCTTCGAAAAGCCTCGTTCCAATACCGCCGCCGTGGCACTCCTTACGGACGCCCATCGCAGCTATCTCTACAGTATCCCTGCCGGTCTCCTTGATCGTGATAAAACCTATGGCGCGTCCATTATCGGAATCTGCATCCTCGCGCGTCTCAAACGCAGCAAATACGGGGTTCTCTTCGGACTCTTTGATAAGCCCTTCGCGGCCCTCTTCCACCTCGAACCACTCGGGCAGGGCCTCTAAGATCTCGCGTGCGATCGCCGCACGCCTTGTCTCGTCTTCAATATAACGGATCATTATTCTTCCTCTCTTACTATTATCTCCCCGCGCGCTTCCGGATCGTCCATGATGATACCGCCGGTGCCGGCGCAGACGATCTTTCCGCTTTTGGGATTCTTGATACTGTCGATGGCCGTCGTAACATCCGCATCGACTTCTGATTTCTCAAAGGACAGGTCGCACCCTTCCATGCGGCAGTTTATCAGGCGCAGACCCTTGCAGTAACAAAGGGGCTGGGTGCCGATGATCGTGCAGTTCTCGAAAGTCACGTTCTCGCAGTACCACGCAAGATACTCGCCCTTAACATAACTGTCGCGGACGGTAACGTTCTTTGCATGCCAGAACGCATCCTTGGTATCGAACTCGCAGCCGGTAAAGATCGAATCCTCTATGTACTGGAACGAGTACTTGCCGGTAAGTCTGACTTTATTGAATTCCAGTTTGGAAGACCTCATCATGAAGTACTCGCTTTGGGCGGATGTGTCGTTCATGAACACACCGTTCACGCTCCAGCCGAACTCGGGAGAGACGATGTCGCAGTGCGCGATCTTTACGTCTTTACACTCGCGCAGGGCCTTGATGCCGTGCATCTTCGTATCGGTTATCTCCATGCCGGATGAGTACCAAAGCGCAGCGCGGCAGAGCTCTGTCATCTCGCAGGAATCGATCTTCAGGTCATTTACATGCCAGAAGGGATAGCGGAGGTTGAAGTAGCAGTCTCTTGCCACGATCTCACTGCTCTCCTTGAAAGCGCTTTCACCGTCAGCGGGACCGTCGAAACGGCATCTTACAGCCTCGACCTGCCTGCTTCCGTACAGAGCTCTCTCCTCGTCAAATGTCTTGTTCTCGATTATCGTCATATCGTGCTGCCTTCTAAAGATTTATATCTGAAATATCCTCGTGCAATTATTATATCCGAGACTGCAACTGTTGGAATCAGTTCATTGCAAAACACCTCTGCTTTGCTATAATTTTAAAAGAATGTTGACATCTCCGTGCGGTGTGTCGGGTTCTAACAACGGGGCAGGAATCGCCCCAAACTCAGGAGGTTTATATGGCTTTTGGTATCAAGCAGGTTAAGGTCACAACATCAAAGAACTACACGGTCGAGTCTTTCTATGAGGCTATCAAGGACCATGAGTTCACACCCGGCAAGCCCGAGCTCGTAAAGCAGGGTTTCGCATATGTCATCGCATTCCCCGCAATCGACAAGAACAATCAGTGCCAGATCGTTCAGGGCTGGTTCGGCGGCAAGGAAGGCAACAAGTTCACTGTCATGAGAAATGAAGAAGCAGGCACAGGCAACATCGTGAAGAATGCTGTCATCGACGACCTCTCAGGCGGTTTCACGGCGCTCGGCAAGATCGGCGGCAAGAACAACCAGCTCGCTCAGAAGCAGGTTGACGAAGTTGTTGCAGAGCTTAACAAGATGGGACTCTAATACTCTGTAGATATTTGGAACTATAAAGGCTGATCCTCCGGGGTCAGCCTTTTTCATGCCCGGTATTCAGGCAAAAAAGAGCCGCCCCGGATGGGACGGCCCTCAGATCCACTTATCAACTAATGATCAATGAACGAAATAGCTTGCGATGTTGAAGCCTGTCGGCAGCGGGATCGTGCACATGAAGACCGTTGCGAGAACGATGAGGACACATGCGAAGATCGTGATGACAACGCGGTTCGGGATCTTCTTGAAGATTCCGACGATACCAAGCAGGAACAGTGCGAGCGAGTAGATAACTGATACGAGGCCGTAAGCATCGCCGTTAGCATTATCTGTCTTACCCTGTTCGAGAAGTGCGTCAGCCTCGTCGAGGACTGCGTTTGCTTCCGTGAAGTAGGAATCAACATAGCCTTCCTTGTCGAAAGGTGTCGCATCGTAATCCTGCTCCATTGCCCATTCGATAGCATCGTAGAACTCGTCTGTGCAGTTGTCGTTCATGAGAGTGTCGATCTTTGCATAGATCATCTCTGCCTCGTCAGATCTGCCGTTCATCTCTGCGATCTCGGCATCGAAAGCATAATCATAGATCGTGTTCCAGAGGAGCATGTCCTGCATATAGTACTGAGCTGCCTCGTTGTACATGGAGTTACCCATTGCGGAGAGGTTGTTGCTCTGTGTGTAGTTGGTAGCCTGGTTGCCACCGTGCAGCGAGCTGATCCAGCCTGCCCATGCCATAAGTATTGCCGTAAGACCGAGAAGTATAGCGATGATAACTTCGAGCTTCTGCTCGCTGATACCGCCCTTCTTGGGAGCTGCCTCGCTAACTGCGACCTCCTCAACAGCTACTGTCTTCTGTTCGTCAGCCATATAATAAATCTCCTTTCATAACAGCCATCGCGTAAATAATAAAATATAGTCGAATTATTTACAACATATCATTTATCAGCGAGCGCCTTCTCCATCCGGTCAAGCTGCTCCTTGAGCGTACGCATCTCTTTGACGAGGTCCGCGTTCGATATGGGGGCTTTCTCCTCAGCTTCATTGGCCGCCTCTGCTGCGGCTTCGGCATTAACCTCGTCTATCGCATTGACGACGATACCAACAACGACGTTCATGACCACAAAGGATGACAGCAGTACGAACGGCACGAAATACGCCCACGCATAGGAGAACTCAGCCATTACCGGCCTGCTGATACCCATGGACCAGCTCTCGAGCGTCATGACCTGGAAGAGAGTGTACATCGCCTTGCCTATCGTACCGAACCAGTCGGGGAACGCCTCGCCGAACAGATTGACTCCGATCAGCGCGAAAATGTAATAGATCAGAAGGAGCAGCACTCCTGTCCATCCTATGCTCGGGATGGACTTGACTATCGCATCGATGATTATCTGGAGCTTTTTGACATGCCCGATAAGCTTTGTTCCCCTCAGAGCCTTGAGTGACTTTAATACACGCAGTACTCTTACAGCACGGAACGCGGACATGAATGCCAGGCCCGATACCATGGACACGCCGACGATAATGATGTCGAACCAGTTCCACGGATCCTTGAAGTACTCAAGTCCGTACGCCAGAAGCTTTACGATGATCTCCGCGACAAATATGCAGAGACACAATGTGTTGATCGTGGCGAGAGCGAACTGTGCATCGGCACTCAGGTTCCTGATCGTCTCAATGCCCATGATGACCGCATTGAACACGATGACGAACAATATGATGCCCTGGAACACTTTGCCTTCAACGATCTTCTTTAAACTCTTGATCATAAGAATAAAGTCCTTTCTTTTGCTGGGAAGATTCTACCATTAAAAAGCTGCCCCTTCCGAGACAGCTTATAAAATCAAATTTCAGTTCAACTTATCCTATCGGCTCGAAATCCGCCGCGCCGTGCTTGCACAGCGGGCAGACGAAGTCATCGGGCAGTTCGTCGCCTTCATAGACATAACCGCATATCTTGCAGACGAATCCCTTCTTGCCCTCAGTCTCCGGCTTCGGCTTAACGTTTGTCTGATAGTAGGTGTAAGTCATCGTCTCTTTCTTGGTGATGACGCGCGATTCGGTAACAGAACAGATGAACATGCCGTGCGTGCCGAGATCGACGTAATCTTCGACCTTCAGAGAGAAGAACGCGTTGATGTACTGGGGCAGGAATCTAAGGCCGTTATCAGACCTCATCTCCTCAACTCCCTCAAACTTGTCGATCGTCCTGCCGGACCTGAAACCGTAACACTCAAATACGGAGAACGGCGCTTCTGTCGACAGACAGTTGACGTTCATTATGCCGGTCTGCTGAATGACATGGTGCGAGTAATTCTCTTTGTTGATCGTGACTGCGATCCTGTTAGGCGTGTTCGTAACCTGAGAGACAGTATTAACGATGAGTCCGTTGTCCTTCTTGCCGTCGTTCGATGTAACAACATAAAGGCCGTAACCGATGTTAAACAGAGCGCGCAGATCGTTCTTGTCAGCAGTCTCAGACTGTCTTGCCTGGTACTCTTCGCAGAACTCGGCAGCAAGTGCCTCGAGCTGGGCGCTGCTCTCCTCGTTCAGAGCGGACTTGATGTGAACGGTGTTCTCTGCGAAGACGCAGTTCTTTGACTTCTCGAACATGCCCTTCATTACTTTCGCCGCCATCGGCGCCCACGAACCGTTCTCGATGAGGCCGATCTTGTGGTTGCAGAAATTGCGCTCCGTCAGATGGTTGATGAACTCGCGCATGAACGGGAATATCTCTGCGTTGTATGTTGTAGTAGCGAGGATGATCTTGCTGTAGCGGAAAGCGTCCTCGACGGCTTCAGCCATGTCGCAGCGTGCAAGGTCGTTGACTACGACCTTGGGGCAGCCTTTGTTCTGAAGCATTTCGGCGAGTTTCAAGACGGCATTCTTGGTGTTGCCGTAGACGGATGTATAGCAGATGACGATGCCCTCGCTCTCCTGCTGGTAGGATGACCATGTATTGTAGAGGCCGATGTAATAGCCGAGGTTCTCGCTCAGTACGGGGCCGTGGAGCGGGCAGATGATCTGAATGTCGAGCCCGGCAGCCTTTTTCAGAACCGACTGCACCTGCGCGCCGTACTTGCCGACGATTCCGATGTAATACCTTCTCGCCTCGCACGCCCAGTCCTCTTCGACGTCGAGCGCACCGAACTTGCCGAAACCGTCAGCCGAGAAGAGTACCTTGTCAGCGGAATCATATGTCATGATGACCTCGGGCCAGTGCACCATCGGAGCTTGGATGAAGTTCAGAGTATGCTTTCCAAGCTCGAGCGTATCGCCTTCGCCGACAACGACCTGGCGGTCTTCAAACGCCGTGCCGAAGAAATTCTGCATCATGGCGAATGCTTTCGAGGAAGATACGATCTTAGCATCGGGGTATGCCTTCACAAAGTTTGCGATGTTTGCCGAATGGTCAGGCTCCATGTGCTGTACGACAAGATAGTCGGGCTTCCTGCCGTCCAATGCCTTCTCGAGATTATCGAGCCACTCGTGCGTGAAGTTCTTGTCGACCGTGTCCATTATGGCGATCTTGTCGTCCTTGATGACATACGAGTTGTACGCCATGCCGTTAGGAACGATGTACTGGCCTTCGAACAGATCGATCTTGTGGTCGTTGACGCCCACATAAATAATGTCATTTGTAACCTGCATAAACTGTCTCCTTTGCAAAGGTGTTGCCATGTGTTTTCAGACACTATGACTTTAACACATAAAGGAGGATTAGGGCAGATTAACGGCGGCTGTCAGCCGATGCTTCTGTAGTATTCTTCGAGCTTCGGTCTTGCCGCGACATAGAACGGCTTAAGGGATGCATCGAACTGCGTTCCGAAACCGTCCATGATGATCGCATCTGCCTTGTCGAAAGGCATGCTGTCCTTGTAGCACCTCTTACTTACGAGGGCATCGTAGACATCTGCAATGGCCATGATGCGAGCCTCAAACGGGATGGCAGTGCCCTTAAGGCCTTCCGGATAACCGGATCCGTCCCAGCGCTCGTGGTGGTAGTGCGCGACGTTCTCTGCAAGAATATGGAACTCATAGTCGTCTGTGTCCTTAAGGATCTCATGGACTATGCGGGCACCTTCTGCCGCATGCTTCTTCATCTCTTTGTACTGCTCGTCGTTATAGCGTCCCTCGAATCTCAGGATCGCGTCATCGACTGCGATCTTACCCAGGTCGTGCATCGGGGCAGCCTTGATGATGTCGTGGCAGAACTTATCCGTCATGCCGGGGTATCCGCCTGCCTTCATCGCAGCTATGAGGATGCGCATGCAGTCGCTCGTACGCCTGATGTGGCCGCCCGTCGAGTTGTCGCGGCTCTCAACCATGGTTGCCATGCTAATGATGAGCCTGTCGTGCATCTCGACGATGTTCTTTGTCTTCTGGTCGACTTCCTGCTCGAGTTTGGAATTGAAGTGCTGGAGCATCTCCAGGTATTTCTGTTCTTCGGTATCATCCGTAATGAGCAGTTGGTATCCGACCTTCTTCTTGCCGCTGACCAGGTAGTTGATGTTGATAAGGATTATCTTATCGTCCTGCTTGAAAGATATCTTGTCTTTTTTCTCGTCAGCCTTGAAATCCTCAAGCCACTTGATGAGAGTCTGCTCCCTGACCACGCCGTCGACCTTCAGGTTATTCAGGAAAGGCAGCATCTCACCTGCTACGCTGTTGCTTCCGAGGAACCTGTGCTTGAAGTCGAACGAAGCAAAACCCGTGTTGCCCTTCTCGACGATGGAATCTATCGCGGCATCAGCGACATCGTACATCGCGATCCTGTATGCTACGATGAGGAATACCACCATCGCGATGTCGTAAGTTAACGGCACGAGCTCGACCTTGAGATTAAAGATCTTGGTCGCAAAATACGACGCCATCGTAACGAGTTCCGGAATAAAAAGCACCGAGACGACCCTGTTTGAGATATCTTTCTTAAAGAACAGAGCATAGATCAGCGCCGCCAGTCCGATGAGCGTATAGGCTATCACAAACACATAGTAGACCGTGTGCATCGGGCCGTAAGTCTTCTCGAGGACCAGATAGCCGTCCGTGACATTCTTGCTTACGGAGGTATAGAACCATCTGTTATATCCAATGGACAGTACCGACAGATACGATACGACACCCGACAGCAGGATTACTACCCTGAGATGCTTGTTGAGATTGATCTTACAGATGCCGAAGATCGCCAGCGTTACGAACAGCGGCAGGAAGCACCCTCCGAAATAGCATATCTTATTGCCGAGCAATGCTTCCTGGATATTCGTCGCACGGGCCATGAAACAGTAGCCTAAGTTCGCTAACGGGATCGTCAGGAATATAAGCGACAGATGCGCATCGAAGTGCTTCTGCCATATGAAGACATATGACAGCATGAGCACTACCGATATTGCAAAACTGATGTCGTAAAAAAGTACAGTCATATTTAAGTGAATTCTACCACATCAAAAGCCTGAAATTACGCCGCGTCGATCGTGATGTCACCGCTTACCGTCGAGATGCTGAACTCGGGCTCGCCCTTGACATTCGAAGCGATATCGATATCACCGGAGACAGTATCTGCATCGAATTCGTGATCGCCTGTTACAGTGCCTGATACTTCACCGCTCGTAGTATCGAAGTCGGCATTTCCGGTTGTCAGGTTCTTGAGGATGATGTCACCGCTTGTCGTACTGACAGAGATGTCTTTGGTCTCAAGATTTGTGAGCGTAACTTCACCGGAGATGGTATCGAGATCTGTGTTTCCTCCTACAGTCATATCATCAAAGAAAATATAACCGCTGGTCGTGCTGACCGAGATATTCGAAGGTGTGCAGTTAGCGATCTTAACTTCGCCTGAGATCGTATTTACAGCAATCTCGCCTGTCGATCCGCATAAAGATGTGATCTCACCGCTTGTCGTGTCCATCTTGATGTCATTAAAGACATAACCTTCAGGAAGCGTGATATCGCCGCTAACACTACTGATCTCAGCAGAATCATAAGTGCCCTCAGGCAGATAGATAACTACCGGGTGATCGAAGGACTTGCTGTCATTGAACCAATTCTGACTGATCGTAACCATCTCCCACCATTGCATATTGTCTGATAATGAGTTTACTTCTACCGTCAGGGTATCGTCTTTTACATCTACTTTATGGATGTAATTATCTGCGTCATAATACTCGACCTTGATCTCGCCGTCCTCAGATGGCTTTATCTCAACGTCCTGAGAGACCTCACCGACCTTGATCGCGGAGACATCATCAGTGATCACGACCTCCTGCTTCTCATAAGTAACTTCAGTGTTCTTCTTTGCGGAGCTGCGGATAGCAAATATGCCTCCGACAGTAACCACTACTCCGAGTGCGAAGATCGCACCGCCTGTGATAAGTAATATTTTCGTGAGCCTTAACATATTATTCTCCCTTCTTCCTCATGTTAATAACCTTAAGCTTTACCCATCTTCCGAACTTCTTGCACATATTAACCATCCAGAGCGCCAGCGCCTTTGCAGGTATGAACAACAGAACTGCAAGACCAATGAACATTAATGCCACGCCAATCTGGTATATTGCGGAAGCACCGCCGCCTGTGATGAGGACCATGAATGATGCTGCTATGAGCACCAGTCCGCCAATGCCGAACGAGATAACTACCGCAAAGAAAGCGATGACGAGCGACAGTATCACTATGAAGAATGCAAATACTACGCTTGCTGCTGCGACCAGGAGCGAGAACCAGAGCGGGAAGCCCAGGATGAGAAGAACGATCTCCCATGCCTTAAAGCCGCCTGAAGGCTTTGCTTTCGCCTTGACGAGCTTCGGCAACGACATGCCCATAAGGATCTGCTCTGCTATCTCGTCAGGTGTTCCCAGAGCATCTACCGCCTCGTCTTCCGGTACACCGTCTTCTACCTTGTCATTGATTATCTCGTCATAGAACTCCAGTGCCTTGTTGATGTCTTCTTCGCTCAGGCCCTTGAGTTTCTTCCTGACGGCTTCCATAAATTCATTTCTTTTCATGCGGCATCCCCCTCTCTTACAACGTACTCATAGATCTCAAGTATTTCCTTCCACTCATTCGCGAAATCTTCGATCCTCTTCCTTCCCACATCCGTTATGTGGTAGTACTTGCGAAGCCTTCCGTTGTGTTCCTGGGAGTTGACCGTGAGGGATCCGCCCTCTTCAAGCCTTCTCAAGATCGGATACAGTGTCGATTCGGATATCGTCAGATAGGGTTTTATGTCCTTGATGATCTTGTAGCCATACGAATCTTCGTTTTTGATGGCGGCAAGCACAAGGATGTCCAATAAGCCTCTTTTGAACTGTGCATCCATGCCTAATACCTCCTGTTACGGCATACTATACAACGCGAGGTATTATGTGTCAAGGGGTATTATGCGATAAGAGGTATTTGTTCAGAATATGTTTCTATTTGGGATTTCGAAGGGTCATGTCTCTCCCGCAGATGCCTCAGTTACAGGCGTTTGCAGGCTTTTCTTAAAGTCTTTGTGCACCAGCACGGCGAAAACAATATCCACGCAGTAGATGCAGTTTCCTATTAGGTACAGGATAAACTTCCACACCGGGATCTTCTTGGAGGATATGAGCTTTATGGTGCAGATCTCCTCCGGAATTACCGTCGTCAGGAACACTCCGACGTCTATGGCGATGAAGATGGGAATGAACAGGATGCCGATGCCCATCAGGCCCATCATGACCAGGACGCCAAGCACGGCGATTATAAAGAAGAAAATGTAATAAGGTATCTGAATAAACTTGTTGATCATGGTGACCTTGGCGAGTTTGGCCTTATCGCGGCTGACGATGCTGAGGATGATGGTCAACAGAAGCTGCACGGCGAAAATGATCGCGAGCACGCCGATAATGTCATCCGACGATTTTGTTCCTTCGTTCGCCACAAAAGCCACGATGCCGAGATATATGTACGGTGTTATTCCGTTTAGTATCAGTATCCATTCCATGATTGTCACCCTTTCGCCGCATCCGCTCGGATGCCTATGTAATTATACATTTGCTGACTTGTGCTAATTAAGGCAGTTTGCGGGTATTATGGAATTGCTGCCGCCATTCTAAAAGAACCTGACATGCCCGATAGTCGACATCAAGTAAAAACCCAAGACACCGAGGGCGATCGCGAGGATCGGGATCCATATCAACTTGAAGCGTTTGTTTACCAGGGTAACTATCGCACCGATAAAGCCCATATGGCAGCCGCCGATGCCAAAAGGAAACCGAAGCCCATTATCGCTATGTACGAGAAAATGACCAACGCCGCCTCGGTGGTCAGATGCACAGACCCCGAAGAATAGTTAAGGCACAAAGCCGCCAGCAGACTGAATATGATCGAGAGCACCGCCAATGCGGCAGCAACCACAGACGGCACTACCGATGCGACGGATTTGAGATTGGTCTTCTTTGCCTGAGTTGTTTGTTCTTGAGTCGACATATTCCTATCCCCCTAATTCCCATTATCCTTTCTGATTATACACCGTTCTAGTAAGGAGGCTTAACTGTAAGGAGTTATTTGCGGGCATTTATACAGCTATCCGTACCGCAGCGCTGTATGTTTTGTTGTACAAAAGGCCCATTTCGGGACAAATCTACTGCTATCCGTACCGCAGTGCTGTACGTTTTGCTGTACAAATAGCATAAACAGAACAAACCCCGCACACAACGTGCGGGGCCCGTCCTTCAGTTGCCCTATCCGACTCTAAAACCAAACGTTCACGCTGCTATCTTCTCGTACCTCCCGGAAGAAAGTACGCTCATCATGAACTCGTACGGGTCGAGCCTGTCGTCCTTGAACATCGCGAAGATCTGCGGTGACATACCTGACACCAGCACCACGCCCTGCTCGTTCATCGTTACCGGCTGCTGTCTGTTCCAGCTGTTGACGTTCCAGAACACCAGCTGCGGCAGGCTATAGCCTTTGGCCTCGAACTTCGCCTTGGCCGCCTCGAAATTCGTCATACCCGCACCATCCGCGCAGTAGTCGAACTCCATGTCGGACACGATTACTATCCTGTCCAGCATATCGCTCTGCTTCAGATGGTTCTTCACGGCAGTATCCAGTATCAGATCGAACGTCTTCTCGATATCGGTGTTGGCTACCTCGTCGAAGCTCATGCAGTAACGCACCTTCTCGAAGATATCCTTACCCTTGATCTCGACCAGCCTGGGGTTTTCCGAGAATGTGATGAAGTGACCTGCGAACGCACCCGTGTTACGCTCGGCGAAATATATACCCAAAGACTGCGCTACCGCCGCCGGCCATACAGGCTGACCACAGTACATCGAACCGGAACCGTCGACCACTACCAGAGTGTTATCGGAGTTCACATAGTTCTCCAGAGCGTTCCAGGTAGTATCCAGCGCCGCTTTCTCTTCGGCAGTCATCTTCTTGCCCTGTACGATAGGAGTAACGATATCGTACGGAGTAAGCGTGCCTGTCTTGAGCACGGAAGGATTTACCTTCGCCCTGTCCAGGAAAGCGCAGTATCTGTCATAGTCGTTCTTGATAAATGCTGCCCTGTACTTGAACATCGCCTTCGAAGGCTGCTTTGAGTAGTCGAAAGTATAGTCCTTCTCCCTCAGGTTATTCTCTAATATCTTGATATAGCTTCTCAGAGATACGAGCATCTTCCTGTACTCGGCCTCGCTCACGCCCATGCCGCGGGCAATCTTTCTTGCGAGCCTTACGGTCTCCTTGCTGCTCGCGTTTGCAGAAGGCAGCCACTTTGCCATCAGCGATACGGAGCCCTGTGCCTGCATGGCCTCCATATCCTTATCCAAAGCGGTCTTGATGTAAGCGACCGCCTCCTGCTCACAAGCTGTATCCATGAGCGCCAGGATATCGTCGTATCTGCCGTACTCGGCGATATTAGCGATATTCTTCCTGACAGTCTCAGGGTAGTTCGAAGCCAGATACTTCATAACGACCCTGAAGAATCTTCTCTCGCCAAGGCCGCCTCTTACGTCTCTTGCAAAGAACAGCGTCTTCATCGCGATATCCCTGTCTTCAGCGAAAGCTCTTACGAACCTTGTGACGATCTCCTCGTCAGAAGCGTTTCTTAAAGCGCCGGCCGTTGCAAACAGGTCGAGGCAGTCAGATATTGTGCTTGCATTGCTTACCGCGCCGTTTGCTGTATATGCGGTATTAGCTTGCATTTTAAGTAATCTAAGCATTTTCTTTATCTCCTTTAAAACAAGGTGCTTTCCTGGATCTGCATGGAAACTATTGCTGTATGCACCTTTTATTTGCGAGCTTACAAGACACTTTTGTTTCTGCATTTTCCATGATCAAAATCCGCTATATTTGCTGTGAGTGTCTTCACTTCGCAACCTTATACTACTCTGCCGTTAGGGGTTTTGATAGATGCGGTTTGACTTATGTTTGCAACCCCTATATAATCAGTAGTATCAAGGCATTTACGCAAATCTTGCCAGTATTCACAACCCCTATTAGGAGTTACGCATGACAGAGAAACACAAGATCTACCTCTCCGAGGACACCAAAACAAGGCTTATCAACGATGCCGAGCTCTTCGAATTCACAAGACCCGACGGCACAGTCAATCTCAACGGATTTCTCAAAGAGCTCTTAGTCAATTATTTCGAGCAGTACAGGAACGACAACGACGAACTGCTGGAAGCCCTCATCGCAGACATCACTTCCGCCAAGGGCCTTAAGGTCAAGGAAGCGTCTGCCCTGGCCGACAGGATAATCACGACTTACATTAACGCTGCAGAGCAGACCACGGGCAAGAGTGCAGTCATAACCCTCACGGTGAGCGGCGAATCCTATAATGTCATAAGGATAATCGAGAACAATCTTCTTAGGGACAAATCCCTCTCCGGCTATATCAAGGATATGTTCCTGTCTTATTTGTCCATGCCCCGTAACAAGCGTGAACAGATTATCTTCAGGCAGACATACGAGCTTCTCACCAGGGCGATCGCCGAGAAAAAAGTCATCACCTTCACTTCGACCAACTCTTCTCAAGGCAAGGCGGTCTACATGGAACCGTACCTTATAGCCACTTCCAAGGAAGAGCAATTCAGCTATGTTCTCTGCCACAACCACACTTACTATAGGGACCACACCTTCAGGATCTCGAGGCTCAAGGATGTGTTCGTAACAAACGAGACCTTCACCGTCGATCCCAAGGTCCGCGAAACCCTCACCAAGATAGGCCGCCGCAGTCCTCACTCCGCCGCGCCCGATATCCACGCCGTAGTCCGCCTGACAGATCACGGCAAACAGATGTATCGGATGATAGTAAAGAACAGGCCGGCCGTCACCACCATAAACGGTGACCTCTACCACTTCGACTGGCCCGAAATGCAGCTCGAGGACTACTTCAGACGTTTCGGCAAGGATGCCGTCGTCGTAAAGCCTAAGTCGCTCAAGAATAGACTTAAGAATTATTACACAGATGCCCTTGAAGCGTACAGTTGAAAACGAATATAGCGGAGTTATATGTTAGCGAAAAGTGTCACTGTCAACAGACAGTCGACCTCAAACCAGTTTGGAACACCTCCCAATCACCATATTTTTCTTAAATAATCTTTTGGAACTTCATTTACAATAAAAGTATTATTCACATCACAATAAAAATAATAGCCATCTCTAATTAACGCTTTACAATCCAATTCGTATATTGCAGTTTCTTTGCGTTTTTGACCTGCTTTGATTCTACAAGTGTTTTCATATATGTTTATTGTTTGGGGACCGTCTTTTGTGTCCTTAGTGTAGGACATGTTTTCACATATACCACTTGAATCTATTATAGATTCAAGAGATCTATTGACACGATAATATAGTTTATCACAGATACTATCAGGACATCTCTCAAACAATAATATACGGACTAACAAACTCCAAGAACGAATAAAACTTCGGGATCGTAAACATATTCCCGGAAGACACTGCCGCAGCAGCGCATGTCCTGGTCTGAAGACAGCCGTACTTCTTGTGCTCAATGTCGACCTTAACCGGAAACCTCGTCTCAAGAATGACATCCACGGAATAAGTATCTTCTTCGCAAACATAGCCGTTCTTCTCGAGAAACTCGATAAGAAGCACCCTCGACTCCCAACCTCCGGTGCGCACATAGCAGATATCAGTTGTCTTGTTCTCGTCATTCCATTCTTCCATAGCGATTCCCTCCCTTAAAGGTCAACAAAGCCTGCCGCGAACGACAGGCCTTTCCTCTTTCTTCTGCCTAACGTCAACGCTGTCAGTTCATCCGATCTCCCACACTACTGTCACAGTATCTGTCAGATCGATATCGTCGGGTTCGATGTCAAGATCAAGACTGCCGCCACCTACCGAACCATCATACTTGCACAAGTTATTGAACGAACCCACCTCTATATCCAACTCGCTCCACGAGTAATCAATACTCTGTATATCCAGAAGCTTTACTCCCGATACATCAGCCAGGACTGAAGCCTTCGTCATCGCATCTTTTACTGCTTTGCCCAGCAACTCGTTCTTAGACGCCTCAGGGTCTGCCACCGTATAACTGATCTGGAAATCGGGATGCAGCTCACTTGCGGCAAGTGCATAAAGGATCTTACCGAGCCTTTTGTTATCCGACGAGAACTCGACCTTCAGTCTGTGAGTGAACTCATATCCTGCAAAGCGTTTCTTGCTATCGCCGTGGCTCTGGTAGTACTCGTATTTGGTGTCCACATCAAAGCTGAGTGTCTTCAGGTCCGAACGTTCGAATCCAAACTCCGTCAGCAACTCCTTCAAGGCTTCAGTCTCCTGCGCCGAACGCGCAAGCGCCTCAGCATAATCCTTTTCAACGCCCGAAAGCGTCATCGTTATCCTGGTGATATCAGGATGAACCTTGATCTTACCTTTTCCCGTAACTCTAATCGATCTCATAAACATCCCTCCCTTATCCTTTGCCGTCAGTTTGTTTTGCCGAGACTGACTGTAAACCTCGCCATTACCTCAACGATATCTATCGTCAGAAACTTATCCGCACGCTCGATGATGTCACCCGGCACTCCCCATAACGCCTCTGCCACCGCACCTGCGATCGCACCTAATGTATCGGTGTCACCACCGATATACATGACATTGCGGAGGGTATCCTCGAAAGACTCTGCTTCAAGGAAGCACTCGAAAGCTTCCGGCATGGTGCGCATGCAGTCTTCCACATGCTGATACTTCGGGCGGATCTCGTCCAAAGTCCTGGAGAGGTTATAGCCGAACTCGCTCACGATGTAGTCACGGATCTCGTCCTTGGACGCGCCGTGCCTTGCCATGAAGATCGCAGCTGCGACGGACTCCGCGCCCTTTACTCCTTCCGGGTGATTGTGTGTGACCTCGGCGGTCCACCTGGCAACCTCGCGCGTACGCTCGATGGTATCGTACAGCCAGCCTGCGGGAGATACTCTCATGCCCGAACCGTTACCGTAGCTTCCGTAGGGCTCCGGGTCGTCAGATAAGACCCAGCCGAAGAACCTCGCGCCGTAACCTGCGTGCGGGTACTTCTGCCCCCACTTCTTCATAGACTTGATGAGGTGCTCTTTGACCTCGGCCTCGTCCGCATCCTTGCCTGCGTCCAGCAACGCCTCAGCCACCGCGACCGTCATGACAGTGTCGTCCGTGAAGTCGCACTCGTCCGTGAACAGCTCGAACTCCTTTGTCTTATGTCCTCTGTCAAACTCGAACCTGCTTCCTACAATGTCTCCGATTATTGCTCCAAACATAGATCTATCCTCCTGTATTTTTTTATCACATCAAGTGTCCGAATTATCGAACTTCTCGCGTTCTTCATCGATTTTCTTAAGGCGCTCAAGCCACTTTGCGATGCTGCCGTTGTTGCACAGTTGCAGAAGTGCTCCGTCGCAAAACCTTTCGGCGCGCACCGTAGCGACAAGCAGTGCCATTACCGTTGTCCCGTCCAGTACCGAGACATCTGCATTGCTCATGGACTCCAAGTTCCACTTAATTCCACTTTTCCAAAGAATCTCCTCGTAGCTTCTGAGGTCCAGTTCCCTGTGTTCGTCAACGAACAAGTAGACCGCCTTGCACAGACCCAGAATGCACTTATCGTATTTGACCCACGGGAATATGAGCGGGTCCTCCCTTGTCCCGGCGTGTCCCGGATATGTTACCCATTCGCCGTATTTCGAACCGGACAACATGGGCAAGAACTCAACCAATGTCTCATACATAACTTTCACCTTCCCTTCATTCCGTTTGCTTGGTATGGCCTCATTGTAAGACCTTCGGAAAAGGAATAGGTAAACCTCAGGTTGACCTTTTTGCTGTCCGGGAAAAATGTGTTCTTTTTCCGGTCACAAAATGCGCTCAATCTCTACTGCGAACTCTACTATTCAACAAATAGTTGAATCTGCAGTAGCAAAATCGGGGAAAACACAACCAGATCAGGAACAACTCCTCACTTGATCTGCCTTAACGTCTCGCAGCCGTACTCTTCGAGCTTGGCGTTGACCTTATATACATCGTAAACACCGTTCTCGATGCATGCGCGCACGACGATGTCGGCCTTGCGGCTGTGGCTTAAAGTAAACCCGGCACGTTCGAGCAGATCGAGCGTCTCATGCAGGTTAAGCCTGAGCACGAGGCACACCACCACGCTGACGTATTTGGACGGATGGTAATCGCGGTCGGCGCGCATCTTGCTCAAAGCCTGCTTGGAGAAGAATCTCTCATACTTGCCGCCGTACAGCTCGGAATCCTTGACGCCGCGCTCTTCTGCGAGCTCGAACAATCTCTCGGTAAAGCTCTTCTGCACGTCGAGCACCGCATCTTCGGGAGATTTGACCTCGAGCCTGTGCATCCTGAGATTCCCGGTAGCGCGAGTCTCCTCAAACCTCTCACGCCTTCTCTTGAGCGACGACATCTCGCGCAGGTCCTCGGCCGTGAATCCGTACTCGTCGACCACCGCGTTCTCGACATAGTTGTCGTCGATGTACGCCTTGATCTTATCCGCAAGGCTCTCGCCGGACTTCACCGATTCCTTGTCGAAAAGAACGAGCATCACGTCCATGCTGCTCCCTTTGGCGAAAAGGAACTTCTCGATGATATCTTTTGCAATACCTATCGCATCCTCGCGAGGGAAACGGTACGAGCCCGTGCCGATCAGCGGGAACGCGACCGACTTGCATCCGAGATCAGCCGCCAGTGTGAGCGAATTGAAATAGCAGTCCGACAGGACATCGAACTCGCCTGACTTGCCGTCTTTCCAAGCAACGCAGACAGTGTGGATGATGAACTTTGCATCGAGGTTGTATGCGGGGGTCTCGACGGCCTGTCCGGGCTCGATCACGCCGATTCGCTTACGCGCGGCAAGGAGCATCTTCTCGCCTGCCGCCTTGTACACTGCGGTGTCAGTCCCGGCACCGACGACCGGCTTCGGGTTGGCCGTGTTGACTATGGCGTCGGCTTTGACTCTTGTTATGTCGTTGCGGATGATGTGAAGCGGCATGCGGTACCTCCGGACAAGAATCGGATATATCTAACTATACTATATGACATCAAACTGACGCAGCGGCAACCGCAAGGCGCGGGGCGGCTTTAGCCGGCGTCTTCGAAGTCATCGAAGCCGTCGGCGTTTTTGTCGGCCTCCTCGAGAATCCGCTCGAGGAACTCCCTGGGGATGATGAAGATGTCACTGAAGATGTTGATAAGGACACCTGCCAGTTCCCCGTTGGCCAAGGCCATCTCGAAGGCCTCGCGCAGAGGAATGCTATTGGGGTCGTGTGTTGAGGTCATCTCATTGACCTCGTCCTCGTCAGTGAAGAGCGGGAGCCACAAGCGGCCGTCGGGCATCTCCACGATGGAGTAGTCGTCCTCCGGCAGGTCTTCAGGGAAGATGTCCTCGAACTCTGCGTCCGGGTCGAACTCGACCTTCATAAAGGCAAGCTTGGGGACGGGGATGAGAATCTCCTCGTTGCAGATAATGCCTGCCGTCAGGTGGCAAATGACTTCTGCCCAGTTCTCCTCGGAGTAGTTCTCGGCAGCTGATGCCAGTGCGTCCTTCAGGCTCTTGTTGTAGTCAAAATCAAACTCGTCAAACATAATTAATTCCTCCTGCAGATGATAATAATGACCCCAGGCTCCTTGTTCGGAGCTTAAGGGATCATCGCAGTAGTTTCTTCGTTGGTCTAAATCTACTACAGGTTGTGTCCAAATAAACGGACATTTTTGACTTGACAACAAAAAAGGCTATTTGTGTTTCTTTGCAGCTGCCGCGAAATCCTTCTTCAGCGAGTCTCTCAGCTCTGCCGGCCCCAGTATCTCGACATCAGGTGCGTACATCTTTGCAAACTTAATAACCGCCCCGCTCGGCATAGTCATCTGAGCAGTATAGAATAGCTTCCCCTCTTCTTTTTCAATTGCTTTTAATATAAGACTTTTAGGACCAAAATAATCGATCACTGCCTGACCAAGCTCATCCGGGAATTTAAATGACACATGATACTGATCATCCGTCATCAATTTGAATCTTTTCCGCGCAAAGTAATACTTATCCAGACCGCTCATGGATATATCGTAGTAATCGTAACGCGGTCTATCCGTCTGCTCAACATCACGCATCAACTCAATGCGAAGGACAGTATACTGATCTCCTTCGGACTCAGTCCTCTCAAAACCTGCAAGGTAGTACACACCGTCTTCTTTGAACACGCGGCCCGGCGAAAGACATCTTGTCTTACCTCTCTGCCACACCACCACATTTCCGTTTCCAAGTGAAGTGTATCTAAACGTGATGTTCTTATGTTCGACTATTGCTTTGCGTATCCGCCTTATGTTGTCATACATAATATCGGCAGCAACGATGTCTGGTTTTTCTTTGGCAGCACCCTTCTCGTTCAAAGAGAAATCAACAGTCGACGAGAGTCCGGTAAGCTTGCCGACTAATTCTTTATACTTTTTGTCGGGCAGATACTTCTCGCTGAGAAGTGCATCGTACAATATCTCGATGTCTTCATCCGACACATCTCCCACGAGATAGCACCCGGTATTGATATCGGAATCCAGCACAGTGCCGTCGCTGTGAACCATAACGCGCGAGTAAATGTTTGCGAACCTGATATCGTACCCGAAATCATAAAGTGCCCTAAGATCACTTCTGATCGTCTTCTCGCTGACGTCGATCTTATAAGGCGGCTTTTGGATATGCTCTTTTATGTCTTTGATCTTCAAACAGTGTTCTTCATCCGAGTACTCTTTCAGCACATCCAACACCGCCAGAACGGAGTATTTTTTGGTAGCCATTTTTACTTCTCCTTCCCTCTTTTATACAAGAATAATATATTCGCGAGGATAGGTCAAAATTTGCCCATACAAGTTTCATTTGAACCTTTACAACGGCATTTCGAATTTGCTATGTTTGTGTCAATCAAAACGAAATCACAGGAGGAAAAAGGGAATGAGATACTACGAATTTGAGATGAAGATGAAGGCCGAAGAAATCAAGTCCGAGACAGTCAGACTGAAGGATTTCTCATACGAGAGCAATGTGGAAGCATTGGTCAATTATCTGTATAGAAATCTTACGAACGGAGTGTCGTTTCTCATCTACAACACGGACAACGACTGCCTCAAGGCAGTCTACGCCGTCGACGAGAGAAAGAGAGATTCCGACGAGGCTATGGGCGAGATAATGGCCACCGTAGGCTACGTACTCGGGACCAAGGTCAAGACGACAGCTCCGGTCGAGATTACGATGATCGATTTCGACGTCAAGATGTTTGAGGCCAAGAGAAGAGGTCTGACGCAGTACTGGTCGAGAATGATCGACCAGGCGAACAACCTCATCTGGGACGACAGAGAGTGCATCGTAACCGGAAGGTGCGGCTTCAAGTTCGATGAAGCGGTCGCACGCAAGGGTGCCGGCACAGGCACAGCGGTCTACCTTGCGGACACGTCCCTTACGGACGAGCTCGGCAGGATAAAGAAGTGTGATTCTTCCAAGAAGCACGCTGAACCGGTCGGTGCCATCCCCGTGCACTACGTTATCTCAGCGAAAGGCATGGAAGCCGGACGCGACATAACGCTCACGCTTATGCAGGCTCTCGCCGAAGCGGGCAGACTTCCCGGCGGAAGAGTGGAGCTTATCACGGACATAGACTATGACCTTTATAAGCACCCCGCCACCTTCGAGAAACTCATCGAGAACTCGCACGGCGGCACGATAGTCCTGGATATGTCAGGCAGGTTCGGAACGGATCCGACCACCTACAAGACAACCTGCGACTACCTGTGCAAGGTCATCAAGAAGCACCGTAACGACAACCTGTTCGTGTTCGTCTACGATATGGACGACCCGGGGTTCGCGTTCACTCTCCTCCCTCAGATACAATCTTTCACTTTCCTTATGAAGATTCGCGAGGGTAAGGGCGACGCCGGCGCGGCCGAGGACTACCTGAAGCACATCATCCTGAACTCCGAGCTTGCGGCTTACGCCGATCAGGCGGGCGAGTTCCTGAAGACGATGCCTCAGAAGGTATACACGCAGACCGACGTGCTCAGGGCGTTCGAGAATTTCGAGTCCTGGGCCATCAGGAAGAACTGCCTCATGGCGTACGATATCGAGACGGACGCGGGGTTCCGCATCGACCGTGATACGGACACCAGAGACGCCTACGAGCAGCTCCAGAGCCTGACCGGCCTTACGTCGGTCAAGCGTCAGGTCGACAACATCATCCTCGCTTCTAAGGCCGAGCGCCAGCGCAAGAAGCACGGCGGTCAGAGCCGCACGATGCATATGTGCTTTACCGGCAACCCCGGGTCTGCTAAGACTATGGTCGCCGAGCTCGTAGCTCGCATCCTGAAGCAGGAAGGCATCCTTGCGAGCGGTGCTTTCGCGGTCAGGACCGGCGTCGAACTGAACGGTATGTTTGCCGCATTCCGCATCCACCAGGCCTTTGAAGCGGCTATGGGCGGCGTGCTCTTCATAGACGAAGCGTATGCCCTTACGAGCGATACCGCGGTCACGGCGCTCATCCGTGAGATGGAGACGTACCGTAACGACGTCATCGTCATCTTCGCCGGTTACAAGGAGAGGATGCAGCGTTTCATCGAAGTGAACGAGGGCCTCAAGAGCAGGATACCGTACACGGTGAACTTCCCTGACTACAACGCGGATGAACTCGTGCATATCTACGAGTACATCCTGAAGCAGGACGGGTATTCTGCCACGCCGGGTGCATTGGAATCCGCACGTGATATCTTCGAGAAGGCCTGCCGCATCGAAGATTTCGGCAACGGCCGCTATGCGAGGAACCTCGCCGAGAAGTCCACGCTCAATATGTCTGTGAGACTTGCCAAGAAGTACGGGGACGAAATCCCCGCATCCAAGCTCTACAAGGTAACCAAGGAAGACGTATTCATCCCGGACGACTCTTACGTGAACCCGAATGACGGCGAGACCCGCAAGGGTGAAGCGTCTGACGGCAGGTCCGCACGTGAACAGCTCGAGGCTATGATAGGCCTTACCAGCGCCAAGCAGGTCATCGAGAAAGCCATAGCGACGTTCAAGATGCAGAAGCGTCTCAGCAAGGACGGCATAGACATCGGTAGGAACGCGATGTCCATGTGCTTCACCGGAAATCCCGGCGTCGCTAAGACTACCGTCGCACGCCTTCTGGCGCAGATTCTTAAGGACGAGGGAGTGCTCTCATCGGGCGTTTTCGTCGAGGCCGGGAGAGGCGACCTGGTTGGCGAGTTTGTCGGCCAGACCGCGCCCAAGGTCAAGAAGAAGTTCAAGGACGCCAACGGCGGCGTGCTCTTCATCGACGAGGCATACTCGCTCGACGACGGTACCTCCCGCGGCAACTTCGGCGACGAGGCCATCAACACCATCGTCCAGGAGATGGAAAACCGCAAGGACGACATCATCGTCATCTTCGCGGGATACCCCGAAGAGATGAAGCGTTTCGTCGACCGTAACCCCGGTATGTCCTCGAGGATAGCCTACCGCATCCACTTCGACGACTATACCGTCAAGGAGCTGTGCGAGATAACCCGCTACCAGGTGGCTCAGAGGCACATGAAGATTACCGACGAAGCCATCGACAAGCTCGCGCCCATCTACGAGATTGCCTCCCGCAACAAGACCTTCGGTAACGGACGTTACGTCAGGAAGGCCGTCGAACTGGCCATCTCCAACCTCGCCCTGAGGGTGTACAAGATGGACGAATCGGTCCTCACGAACGACATCCTCACGACCATCACGGCCGAGGATATCGAAGCTCCGGAACTCGATCCGGATACACACAACAGCAGAAGGATCGGCTTCGTGGCGTAAGCCGCGGCCGGTCCTCCGGGAAGGAGTAAGGATATGGATAAGAAGTTAGAAGTCTATTGGGCGGAGACAGACAAGCTGCTCGACGAGAAGATGGCCGAGTACGAAGGCGTAGAGAGCATGAAGGCTTTCTACTACTTCCTCAAGGGCGCCAAACTCGATAACGCGTTCAGGGCCATAGACGGCCGTCTGGACACAGGCCACCTCGAGGCCGTTCGTCAGGACGTCTCCTGGAAAGAACGTCACTACAGGGCCGAGGCCGGTCTCCTCTCACCCGAGGAAGTGGCCGCAAGGAAGGCGTTCATGGACTTCATGAACAGTCCGTGCGATCTTCCGCCCGAGGTCGACATCAAGATTGATTACAAGGCTCTTGAGAAGAAGAGATGTCAGGCCAGGTTCAAGAGATTTAAGGACAGTATCTTTAACAGAAGAAAGGACGTGTGAATTATGGATAACGTAATGTCAGATGCATTAGACGGTCTCAGGGATATCGTGAATGACAAGACTGCGAAATACAAAGGCGTAGCAGGTATGGAAGGTTTTATCGACTACATGCGCGAGACGCTTGTATCAGTCTACGGGTTGGATTTTGTCGGCGACGGTATTAAAGACAGAGATATCGTCGCTGCCCTCGGAAGCATATACAC
>JAILMZ010000150.1 GCA_024692105.1 Saccharofermentans sp. | reverse complement strand
AAGAAGTGCGATCGCAAGGATGACGAATCCGACTACTGCCAGAGGTGCGGCGACAAGAAGGATGGTATCGACGATAAGCCTTGCCTTGGCACCGCCGTATTTCTTCTCGGCGATCTCCATCGTAGGTTTATTCTTGATCTCATCGATGTTTCCTTTTATGTTACCGATGCTATCCGTATAACTTTCGATCATCCGCTGGAAATATTCGATGCTCTCTTTTGCATTGCCTGCAGCCTTGGCGGCATCGTTATCGCTTACGCGCTCAAGGAAAGCCTTGTACTGCTCTACGAACGGATCATTCATTCCCAGGCCGGACCTGTTCACGTAGCAGTGGAAGACGGACTCGGTATTCTCGCTTATTCCCGTGGTGAGGCTCTTCGTCCTTGCTTCGACGATGCCTTTCCAGGGGCGCAGATCGGACTCGTTTATCCTGGAGCAGTCTTCGAAAAGCGAAAACGCACGGCCCCACTCCTTGCTGTCAAGGGCAGTCTGCGCATCTTTTAACTTAAGATCGAATTTGTCAAGTTCGCCGAGCCAGCCGGGTTCATCCACGACCACTTCGTTGCCGCAGAATGTGCACATGCTCTTGTTGCGCCCTACTGGAAGCTTGAGCACGCCTCCGCATGCAGGACACGTAATCGATCGCATTGTAACATTGTTATTCTCACTCATCTTATTCACCTTATCCCTTATTCTATCCCGGGCAAGCAAATGCCCTGTTACTAATTATAGATTAAGATGCGAGATTTGTCCGTCAATTCCGAAACCGCATTATTCCTATGCCGATAAAGTATGCCTTTAGGTGCTCATTTCAATTTATACTCAAAAAAAAGGGAATGGGAGGCTTACATGGCTGCATTTGACAGGATCCTGAGCGGCATCCCCGAGATGGATACCGCGTTCGATAACATAAGGCTCGGCGACAACGTCGTCTGGCGTGTATCTGATCTGTCGCAGTTCAAGCTCTTCATGGAGCCTTACGTCGAGCAGGCGATCAAGGACAAGAGGAACATTATCTACTTCAGGTTCGCAAGCCACGAACCGCTCCTGGAAGACAGACCTGAGATCAAGACCGTCGAGATACCGCTGTCGCACAGGTTCGAGACATTCACCGTCGACATCCACAATGTCATAGAGAAGGAAGGCTACGATGCATTCTATGTTTTCGACTGCCTGTCGGAGCTGCAGACGGCGTGGGCGACGGACCTCATGATGGGCAACTTCTTCAAGGTCACGTGTCCGTTCCTGTTCATACTCGATACCGTTGCTTTCTTCCCGATAATAAGGGGCAAGCATTCGGTGCATTCGATCAATAAGATCCTCGAGACTACGCAGCTTTTTATCGATGTGTACGCTGACAACAGGAACATCTATGTCCGTCCTCAGAAAGTGTGGAACAGGGATTCCGGGACGATGTTTCTGCCTCACACATATGAGCCTGACACGGGCAGGTTCCAGCCGATCTTAGACGGCGTTAAATCGAGCAGATTCTATCAGACTTTGGGCAATGCACAGAGGTCTTCCGACGAGCAGTTTGAGGATTCCTGGGACAGGTTCTTCAACCGCACGAAGATCCTTCACGAGAGTGAAGTCGAGATCACTGAAGAGTGCTCAAGAATGTGCAACATAATGATGACCAGAGATGAGAAGATGCGCGAGATGGTAAAGCGCAACTTCACTCCGGAAGATTATTTTGCTGTAAGAGATCACATGATCGGTACCGGCATGATAGGAGGCAAAGCGTGCGGCATGCTTCTTGCCAGGGCGATAATCAGGAACAGGGAACCTGATATCGCTGATTACCTGGAGCCGCACGACTCCTTCTATGTCGGATCTGACCTCTACTACACGTATATCGTAGACAACGGCCTTTGGGACCTGAGGATAAAGCAGAGGACCGAAGAAGGGTATTTCGCGCTGGCGGAAGAGTTTGCGGACAAGATAAAGGAAGGCGAGTTCTCGGCTGTCATGCGCGACCAGTTTCTGGGCATCATAAAGTACTACGGTCAGGACCCGTATATCGTAAGATCGAGCAGTATATTGGAGGATGGTTTCGGCAATGCTTTTGCAGGCAAATACGAGTCCGTGTTCTGCGTTAACAGGGGCACGCTCGAAGAACGTCTGGAGGAGTTCGAAGCTGCGATAAAGACAGTCTATGCAAGCTCGATGAGCCTGTCCGCTTTGGACTACAGAAAGAGAAGAGGCCTGGACAAAAGAGACGAGCAGATGTCGCTTCTCGTACAGCGCGTATCGGGTTCTTATTACGGTCCTTACTACATGCCGTGCGCTGCGGGCGTCGGTTATTCCTACAGTCCCTACAGGGTCATGAAGGACTCTGACCCGACAGCCGGAATGCTAAGGCTCGTTATGGGTCTCGGCACATCCGCGGTGGACAGGACGGAAGGATCGTACCCGCGCATCGTCAACCTCGACATGCCGGAGAAATCCTCGTATTCATCTTCTGCGGACAAGCACAAGTTCTCGCAGGGCAAGGCTGAGGTCATCAACATGACTTCGCACCAGCTGGAAAAACTCACTTACGACAAGCTTGAGCCTGAGATCCCGAGATATCTCGACCAAGTCCTTCTCGAACACGATTACGAGGCTGAATTAAGGCTCCGCGAGGTCGGCAGGAACAGGCAGGTAAAGTTCATCTCTTGCAAAGGCCTCGTCGCGAACAAGCAGCTAATGGAACAGATGAAGAGGATGCTCCACTGCATCCAGGAAGAATACGACTATCCGGTCGATACGGAATTCACGATCAACATCTCTGACAACGGAGACTATTCCGTCGACCTCCTGCAGTGCCGTCCGCTCCAGATACAAAAGACTTCCGAAGGAACGGTCATCCCGAAAGACATTCCGGAAGATAAGATCCTGCTTGAGAACAAGAGCTCTTCCATGGGCATCTCCAAGGCAAGCGAATTAGACATCATCGTGTATGTCGACCCGGTCAAATACTACAACATGCCGTACAACGACAAGCATTCCGTCGCAAGGCTCATAGGCAAGATCAACTGGCATTACAGAGACCAGGGCAAGCACATGATGCTGATCGTGCCGGGACGAGTCGGTACAACTTCGCCCGAGCTCGGCGTGCCGACGGCTTTCGCGGACATAAGCGCTTTCGAGATAATCTGCGAAACGGAAGAGACCAAGGCCGGATACAACCCCGAGCTGTCCTACGGCAGCCACATCTTCCAGGACCTGGTCGAAGCCGAGATTATGTACACCGCCGTTTTCAATAACGCGAAAACGGTATGCTTCCGCCCGGACAGACTGCAGACCTCTGCCGATGTGACAGGCGAGTTCGAAGAGAGCAAAGAACTTCAGGATATAGTCCATGTCTACGATGTGTCGGGAAGAGATTGCAAGGTCTATAACGACATCGCAAACGAGCACCTGGTGATCACATGCTGATGTAGCAAGGGAGCCTGCCTGAACACTTCTTGCTCTTAACCGCACGAAACGTGTCAATGAATATCTTACTAATATGCGGCTATCTGATATGGCCGCATATTTTTTATTGTTAAGATAATTTCATACCCCTCTCGAAAGGAGCTTTTTCATGGAGAATTTTACATTTTACAGTCCCACATATTTTGTCTTTGGTAAAGACGAGGAGAATAAGGCAGGAGAGCTTGTCAGAAAGTTCGGAGGATCCCGCGTGCTCGTCGTATACGGCGGCGGAAGCGTCGTAAGATCAGGCCTTTTGGACCGCGTTGCTGCAAGCCTCGACAAGGCAGGCATCGCAAGCTTCCAGCTGGGCGGCGTCAAGCCCAACCCGAGGAGCGGCCTTGTCTACGAAGGCATCGACCTGTGCAGGAAGGAAGGTGTTGATTTCGTACTCGCGGTAGGCGGCGGAAGCGTTATCGATACTTCCAAGGCGATTGCTGCAGGTACCGTATATGACGGTGACTTCTGGGATTTCTATATGGGCAAGAGGATTGAAGAAGCACTTCCCGTAGGAACGATCCTTACGATCGCGGCTGCAGGCAGCGAAGGCTCGCCCGACTCCGTTATCACCAAGGAAGAAGGCATGTACAAGAGAGGCGCTTCGGGAGATGCGATAAGACCCAGATTCTCTATCCTGAACCCCGCACTCACGCAGACGCTCCCTCCGTATCAGACGGCATGCGGCATCACCGACATCATGGCGCACCTGATGGAGAGATACATGACCAATTCCAAGGATGTTCAGACCACCGACCGCCTGATCGAAGGTCTGCTCCTCGCGATGATCGAAGAAGGACCCAAGGCCGTCGACAACCCTGACGACTATGAGGCGCGCGCGAACATTATGTGGGCAGGCATGATGGCTCACAACAACTCCTGCGGCGTCGGAAGATCACAGGACTGGAACTCACATAACATCGAGCACGAACTGTCAGCTCTCTATGACTGTGCTCACGGTGCAGGACTCGCTGTTACTTTCCCGGCTTACCTCTCATATGCTTACAAGCACGACGTTGCAAGAGTCGCTCAGTTTGCCAGAAGAGTATGGGGCTGCCCTGAAGAGATTGATGACGAAGAAGCAGCACTCATGGGCATCGAGAGCCTGAGAGAGTTCTTCAAGCGCATAGGTATGCCTTCGACTATCGGCGAGTTCGGCGGCACTGAGGCAGACATCGACAAGCTCGCGAATGTTGCATGCTGCGGCGACGGCAGGGACGGCAAGCTCTACGGTTTTGTCGAACTGACCGAGGACGAAGTAAAAGAGATCTACAGAAGAATGCTCTGATAAGGAGATATATTAATGAAAGCATTATTTATAGGCGGAACAGGCACCATCAGCAGCGCGATC
>JAILMZ010000128.1 GCA_024692105.1 Saccharofermentans sp. | reverse complement strand
ATGACAGCAGGCATCAGAAAGCACTTCGTTGAGCACCCTGATCACTTCGATCCCCGTCAGTATCTTGGCGACGGCCGTGCTAACGTTAAGGCTATCGTTGCTCACAAGATCAAGGACGTTCTCGGTTCTGACAACAAGATCTGATCTTAGAGTAAGATTTGACTTCTACAGAGGCTGCACCGCGTGTGCGGCCGCTTTTTTATCATTTTCTCAAATAAAGTGCATCCGTGATATAATCACCTCATGGCACAGAAAGACTTACCGCTATTTGACAGACCGGGTCAGTTAGATCCCGGACGCAAGGTTCCGAATACCAAGGATCCTGCGTTTACTGTCCATACTCATTACAGAGAAGGGGACACCGTCCCCGCTGATGACAGGACTGTCTTTACCGAGGAGTCTGCCAATGCAATGCAGCCTTTTGAAGACGAGGCTCTGCTCAGAGGCGATATCAAGCCCAGGAAGACCGGAAAGGTCACCGGCAATGCTTATGTGACCCGTTATTATGATCCTGACAGCGACTATACCGAAGGCGGTCACAAGGTCAAAGTGAATTCAGACCCGATGGCCGGAGCTGCCAGCCCCGTACACGCCAAGTCAGCATTCAGGGCCGAGAATCCCGGCTTCTTCAATGACATCCGCAAGCTCGGCTTCTATACTGCGGCCGTCTGCCTTCTTATTGTTCTCGAGATCGGCTGCCTGATCTGGCTGTTCCTTTGATTGTTCTATTTTCCTAATATATCCAGTAATTCTCTCGGAGTAACTATGAAAGGCTCTTTTGGAAAGTGCTTTGTATTTCCTGTGACAAGGTAGGCATTGTCATCTTGTTTCTCCATCACCACCTCATAAAAAGGCAGGTCATTCATATCAGGCAGCACTGTTCCTAGGGGATGAGGGTCAACAAGAATTCCGAATTTCTCTATTGCTGATATCAGGGTATCTATCAGCTCACTTGAGAAACCAAATCTCTTACGGGACAATACCATCCGATATTCTTTGGTAATGTAGTTGCTGTATACAGGTATGATCTCGCCGTTAAAGACCATATTAAGAACCTGAACGGTCGCAGCATCGTCATTGTGTGATATTAGCGCCGATACGAGTACGTTTGTGTCGATAACAGCATAACAGATCATTTGGACATTTCTTCGCGGGCGAGAGCGATCTCTCTATTGATCTCTTCAAGACTCATATCGGCAATCCCGTTATAGTATGCCTGCATACGCAAAGCAGCGAGAGTCTGCATGGCGCTTTCTCTTGTTATGTCAATCTCAGGAGATGCAATCTCGAAGGGAATCCTTCTCTGTCTTACTACAGCTCTGGCAAAGATGTTGATAGCCGTAGAAGTGTTCATTCCAAATTCCTGGCAAAGATTATCGAACTGTTTCTTAAGAGATTCATCCATACGGACGCTGAAAGTAGCCTGTGCCATAGTAATATCCTCCTGTTTTCTTCAAATATAACTCAATAGGTTCGAATAATCAATAAATTCGAACACAACAGGTTCAAATATGCAGGGATAACATAAATATCCAACAAAAAAACATGCGCCCGTCTCCGAGCGCACGCTTTCGAGCAGATTAATGATGAATGGATCTTACTTCTTCTTCCTGTCCTTCCTGGGCGCGGACTTTGTTATCGTCTTGCCTGCGGGTTCAGGGATCATGGTAGAATCCTTAGACTGTGCTGCCAATTTGTTGTCCTCGAAAACATAATCCTTGCCGGGCAGGACCGCGTTCAGGATGATGCCTACGAGCGAACCGACTGCGAGGCCCGAGAGCTTGATGATGAGCGGATCATTGTTGATCGTACCGCAAGGGATGATGATAGCTCCTGAGGCAGAGTATGTGACGCCGATCGAGAGTACGAGGATCAAGGCTGCGATTATGACATTGCGCGCCTTGGAGAAATCGATCTTGTTCTCGACGATGTTCCTTACGCCAACTGCGGAGATCATTCCGTAGAGTACGAGTGAGATGCCGCCGATAACGGGCGTGGGGATAGCTGCGATGCATGCAGCGAGCTTGGGTGATAATGAGAATACGATCGCGAAGACTGCAGCAAGCCTGATGACCATCGGGTCGAATACCTTGGAAAGTGTAAGAACGCCGGTGTTCTCGCCGTAAGTGGTGTTCGCGGGAGCGCCGAAGATCGAAGCGATCGTTGTTGCAAGACCGTCACCTGTAAGCGTTCTGTGAAGACCGGGGTCAGAGATGAAATTCTGTCCGACTGTCGATGAGATAGCAGATATATCGCCGATGTGCTCGACTATCGTAGCGAGAGCAATCGGGACTATTGTGATGACTGCATTGAGGAGCAGCGCCGTGTTTATATTACCGCCGGTAAAGATGTGGAAGACCGTCTCCTCCATCCTGACAGGCAGACCTATCCAGGCCGCATTATTGATGTTATCGATGCTCGCCTGAGTAAAGAGCTGCAGGTTCGGATCGCCGTTGATGCAATATACGAGATTCGGAACTGATCCTTCGATGCCGGCGTTGAGATCTACAACGTTCGACAGGGGCAGAGCAGTAAAGAGGATACAGATGAGGCAGGCGCCGACGACTCCCAAAAGGATCGGGATGATCTTGACCATGCCCTTACCCCAGATGTTGCAGATAACGATAATGAGTATAGCTACGATCGCTACCAGCCAGTTGGTCGAGCAGCTGTTGATGGCGGTGGCAGAGAGGCAGAGACCGATCGCGATTATGATGGGGCCTGTTACGATAGGCGGGAAGAACTTCATTACCCGGTTCACGCCAAAAGCCTTGATCAGACCTGCGAGGATGAGATATACAAGACCTGCGCAAGCGACACCGAAACATGCATAGGGAAGGAGCTCTTTCTCACCGTGAGGTGCGATCGCGAAATATCCGCCCAGGAACGCGAAAGACGAACCCAGGAAAGCAGGAACCTTCCTCTTGGAGATCAAATGGAACAGCAATGTTCCGAGACCGGCGAAGAGCAGGGTAGCGGATACCGACAGACCGGTCAGAGCAGGAACCAGTACTGTCGAGCCGAACATGGCGAACATGTGCTGAAGTCCCAAAATAAGAACGCGGCTGGTACCAAGCTTCTTGGCATCATAGACCGCGCCGTCTTGTAGTGACAGTTTACTCATAAACATCATCCTCCTGATTGATTGTCTTTTTTATCGTATCACTCTTTATTTTTTATATGACAAACATATTACAAGCGAAAAGCACAAATCGGCATGTCTCAATTTGTTCATAAATGCATTCACAAAAGGGGTAGAAATTACCATTCTGTTACGACGAAACTGTAAAATTTAAACCCCGAGTTAACGATAATTGAAATAAAATTCCACAATATTGACAGCATTGTGGCGGTTGCTTAGAATCGAATTATCAAACCAAGGGTGACCCCCTA
>JAILMZ010000031.1 GCA_024692105.1 Saccharofermentans sp. | reverse complement strand
GCTCTCGGATTCTCCGCCAGATTCTTGAGTTCATCACTGTCAGAATCCTCTACAGGCTGGAAATAAAGGTCTACTTCGCCGCTGTTCTTGGGCTGTTCATTCTCATTCTCTGCCATTTTTGCTCAAATTCTCCCTATTATTAATATAATCGCCGTAACCCTTGAGAAATAAGGATTTGTAATACTGTTACAGGGCACTTTCCGGGGTGATTCCGGAAGACTCCAGTCTGTTTAACAGTACAGTTGCCGAGATTGAGGAAACATATGTTTTATCGTCTGTTATGACGATCGTCTTGGGAATCTCTTCCGTAACATATTGAAGTCTTCCGGCTTCGTCTTCACTGTTGATGAACTCGGCTACATCCTTCCTTGAAGGGGGGACTTCCTCGAGATTGATCACCGCAGTAACAGACGATGCGCGGACCGACATATCTCCGCCTATATGAACGAACATGGTTCCTCCGTGTGTCTTGACTCAATTCGACCCACTAATTATACCATTTTTTCTTATTTTCAAGCAATAATATGCTTATTATAATATAGGAAATCTACTCCGGAATGACCGTTCCGGCAGACACCCTGTAATAATTCGCCTTATTTCCGCCTATCAGGCTTCCCAATTCATCAGCGATCATCTCTTTATCGGTGCAAGTAATGAATATCTGAGCGTCCGTCATGGCCGTTACAAGGCTTGCACGGCGCGAAGAATCAAGTTCCGAGAATACATCGTCCAAAAGGAGTATCGGGGTAGAGGAGACGAACTTGCGGATTATCTCCAATTCTGCGAGTTTTAAGGCCAAAGCAGCCGATCTCTGCTGGCCCTGAGACGAGAAACTCCTCATCTGAAGACCTTCCAGCTTGATATCCAGGTCATCTTTGTTAATCCCGACGGAAGAAATACCCTTGTCGAGGTCATATTCGCGTGCGGATCTGAGTTTCGAGAGGACTGCGTCAGAGAGTATGCCCTTAATTGCCCCATATTTGCCCTGTGAGAGCTTTCCCGCCATAAAGTCATTATACACCCCGTTTTCGGAAAGGAAGCCCTCCAGAACGCTCACAATGCCCCCTATCGTGTCGTAGTCCAAAGAGAGCTTCTCGGCGCCACCCGAGATCGAAGCGTGATGTTTCGCTGCCATCTCAGACAAGAGCTTGGCGAAACGGTACCTGTAGAGGACTATCTCCGCAGACAGATCTGAAATGGAAAAGTCCCAGAAATCAAGGGTTGTAGCCGTATCGTCCTGACCATGGCCGAACCTGGCATCCTTCAAGGTGGCATTTTTCTGCTCGAAAAGGCGGTTGATCTCACCCAAAAGGTTAACGTAGGTAGGGGAGACCTTCATGATTATCGTATTGAGGAACTTTCGCCTTGCAGCAGGGGCTCCTTTGACGATATTTAAGTCCTCCGGAGCAAAAATAACAGTGTTACAAATGCCTATATAATCGGATATTCTGCGGATATTGCCGCCATCCTGCATAAGTATGCGGTTTGGCTTGGGATTACCCGTATACTGAGCGGAAAGCACCGTATCATAACCGCCGTCACAGGCTATCTCGAGGTCGATCTTATACCCGTCGCTGCCAAACCTTATCATATCCTGGTCCTTGGCAGTCCTGTGTGAAGCCACGGAAGCTCCTACATATATGGATTCAATGATATTCGTCTTTCCCTGAGCATTGTCACCGTAGAAAATATTAACATAAGGCCCGACGTCGAGGTCGAGCCCTATATAATTCCTGAAATTCTCCAGATGTATCCTTCTGATGTACATCAGCGTCTGATAGGAAGGATAAGATAGATGTACTTCTCACCGTCAACCGGCTTGATGATGCAAGGTCCCTGAGTTCCGTTTACTTCGATCCTGATGACGTCATCATCGATATTCTTAAGAGCATCAAGGATGTACTTGGAATTGAAATCAACATCAACGAGGTCGCCTTCGACTTCAACGTCGATCTCCTCGTGAACGTCACCCTGCTCGGACTGTGCAGTAACGTTAAGTACCGAAGGATCGCTCATTGTGAACTGTACAGGGCACTTACGGTCATCAGTAACGATAATGAGAGTAGCTCTGTCTACAGCATCAAAGAGTGCCTTTCTGTCGATCTTCATAACTGTCTTGGGGTTCTTTGCGATGATCGAATCGAAGTTGATGAAGTTGCCTTCGATAAGTCTTGATACCATGCGTACGTTGCCGATATCAAAGAGAAGGTTCTGCATGGATGTATAAAGAATGATCTCTGCATCCTTGTCATCACTGAGGATATTCTTCATCTCGCCCAAAGCCTTACCGGGAACGATGTAATTGATCTTCGGGAAATCGGCACCCATGTCTTCCTTATTGATGGCCATTCTGAAACCGTCGATAGATACCATGGAAAGGGTAGAACCGTCAGATACAAGGTTGGAACCAGTAAGTACCGGACGTGAAGTATCCTTTGAGATAGCGAAGAATGTGTGATTGATCATGCCCTTGAGCATCTTCTGAGGAATAACGATCTTCTCGGATGTTGTCTCGTCGATCTCGGGAATCCTGGGGAAGTTATCGGGATCCATGCCGGAGATCTTGAACTTAACGCTTCCGCACTCGATCTTCATAGTGAAATTGGAATCAACATTGATATCAACGTCACTTTCAGGAAGTTTCCTGATGATCTCACCGAAAAGCTTAGAATCTACGACAATAGAACCTTTATCAATGACTTCTGCCTTAACATCAGCTTCTATTCCTGTCTGGAGATCATATCCGGTAAGCTTGATCTTATTGTCTGAAGAAGCTTCGATAAGGATACCGTTCAGGAGTGCATTTGTGTTGTTGGATGATACTGCTTTCTGAACTATCGAAACATTATTGATCAGATCGTCTCTGTTACATGTAAGCTTCATATGATTTGACTCCTGCCTTAAATTATTTTTACGCGGTAAATTATACTATATAAAGAACGGAAATTAAAGGTGTTTTAACCACTTTAACGATGTTACAAAGTCTCAATTTTCAGCGGTCGCAGTGCAATATTTCAATATTCTGATAGTATTCCCTATTATGTCCTGAATATAGTGTTCAAAAGCCGTTCTAAAATATATTTTACAAGGCTTTGAGGCTAATTAAATCTTGTTCAAAATGGTCAAATATCAAATGCAAAACCCGGACGTTTTAAACACCAGGGTTTTATAAACATTTTATCGACAGCAGATCTACACGAAGTTTTGAACTTACGAACAAAAAATGTTCAAAACTATTTAAGTGGTCATCAGCTTGATTATCTCTTCAGCTTCCTTTTTGAGCTTAGGATCATTATCAACTGAGTTGCAGCCGTGAAGTACTGTGGAATGGGTCCTTCCGCCAAAATACGTGCCTATCTTCTTAAGGTTTATCTCAAGATAATCACGGCAGATCCACATTGCGACATTCCTTGCATTTGCAATATCGGCGCTTCTTACCTTTGAAGAGAGTTTTTCAGGAGGGAGATCATAGTATTTTGCAACAGCATTGATAATGACCTCGGGCTTTAAGTATTTCTTGGTATTAGGCGAGATGATGGGAGCCATTATATTCTCTACTTCTTCCAGCGTCAGATTGCCGTTTGCAAGCGCCAGATAAGAAGAGAGCGTGTTATAAGCGCCGTTAAGCTGTCTTATGTTGTTGGTTACATTCTCACAGACAAAATTAACGATCTCGTCTTCAAGCTCGATACCGTCATTTTCCATCTTCTGAAGGAAGATAGCCTTACGTGTCTCAAAATCCGGCGGCTGAACGTCGAACATGATTCCGTCCTGAAACCTCGATACAAGCCTGTTATCAAGCTCTTTGAGGTTATTTGGAGCCTTATCACAAGTTATTACGATCTGCTTCTTGTCGTTGATCAGGGCTTCAAAAGTATTGAAGAATTCTGCCTGAACACCTTCTTTGCCGATAAGAAACTGGATATCGTCAATGAGAAGGACATCGACAGTCCTGTATTTATTTCTGAAAGGCTCGTAATCTTTCTTGTTAATGCTTGCAACAAAAGCATTGGTGAACTCTTCACAAGTCGTATAGATAACTCTTTTGTTTGGAAATTGCTGCAGGATTGAGTTGCCGATAGCCTTCATGAGGTGCGTCTTGCCGAGACCGGAATTACCCCAGAGGAAGAAGGGGTTACGCTGCTTCTGGCCGGGCTTGGAAGCAACCTGTATAGCTGATGCATGCGCGAAACGGTTACAGTCACCTACGACGAAATTATCAAAGGTAAACTCGCCCGAAAGACCTGTCACGGAAGAAGGGTTCTTCTCATTGCGCTGGGCCTTTTTCTCTGCACTTACGGAAGTGTGTACGGCATTGCTGTCGCCCTGAAGGACGTACTTTACGGAGATATTTTTATCCGCAGCAGTATTGATAGCCTTCTTGACAGTCTTACCAAGGACCTGGCCTTTTACGAGAGAAAGGGAATATTCGTCTCTGGCTGAGAGGATCATGACATCGGAATCACAATATTCGACATTCATCTTCATAAGAAGTGAATCGTAGGCAAATTTATCAACACTCGCATCGTACTTGAGTAATTTAAGTGCGTTTTCCCAAATCGTAGTGTCGATCGTGCCTTCCATAGAGTCCCCTCCCGCAATTTCGCGTGTAAGCAACATAATAGCACGGATAGGGGGTATAATGTTAGTGCTATTTTTGAGAAACACAAGAGGTGCACCACATATGCCCCGTAGAGATCTAGGCGAAGCAGACAGACAAAAAAGAAGGAGGATCAATACGATCCTCATCATCATAAGCGGCGTGCTCCTCATAGTCGGTGTGATATTTCTTCTTATCGAACCTTACAACACATGGAAACGCTCACAGATCACTGGCGATGCAATTGATGTCATCCAGTCTGAGATGAGCGCGGGCAACACGGAGATCACTATAGTTGTTCCCAAGAACGGCAACGATGTTCCAGGCGAGAGCATGGACTACTATGGTGACGAGGAAGCCATCATCGCTATGGAGAGCAGCCAGGATCAGGCATCGGCAGGCGGAGACTCTGAAGACGAGGTCACGCTTAACTGCATCGGCGTCCTCAAGATAGATTCGATAGGGCAGGAGATGCCGGTCTGGGATGTTGCCACCAATGTATCTCTCAGGTATGGTTTCGGTCTTTACGAATATTCCGTTATCCCGGGACAGAACGGTAACTCCACGATACTCGGACACCACTTCAAGAACGGAACGGCTTTTGCCAAACTCAATAAAGTTCAGATAGGCGACCAGGTCATATTCACGGCAACGGACGGCACGGTATATACATTCGTGGTCGATAATTCGTTCGTTATCCCCAAGGAAGACCTCATCAATTACATCGATGCGAGCGTGTCGGATATCCCGCAGCTGACGCTTGTTACATGCGCTTACGAGAACGGTCAGTCGACCTTGAGACAGATAGTAATCTGCCATCTCGCACAGTAATTCGCAGAAATCGGTAATATGTTTTATAATATGTCCGTCATTTTTTAACCATTGGAGGATTTAATATGGTAACCGCGATAGTTGGCGCAAACTGGGGCGACGAAGGTAAGGGTAAGATCACCGATCTTCTCGCAAACGACTCTGATATCGTCATAAGATTTCAGGGCGGTGCAAACGCAGGCCATACGATCATAAACGAACACGGCAGATTCGCTCTGCATCTCATGCCTTCCGGTGTATGCCACGAAAGCATTGTCAACATCATCGGCAACGGTGTTGCTCTTGATATCCACAAGTTCATTAACGAGTACAACGAGATAAAGGAGCGCGGCCTCAATCCGCAGCTTCTGGTATCTGACAGAGTTCAGGTAATCATGCCTTATCACGTTGATTTCGATAAGTTCGAAGAGGAGAGACTGGGCGGCAAGGCTTTCGGTTCCACCAAGTCCGGTATCGCTCCGTTCTTCTCAGACAAGTATGCGAAGATCGGTTTCCAGGTATCCGAGCTCTTCGATGAGGTCACACTCAAGGAAAAGATCAACCGTGTCCTTGAGATCAAGAACGCACTCCTCGTAAATCTCTATCACAAGGATCCCATCAATGCCGATGAACTGCTTGCAGAGATGCTTGAGCAGGGAAGACTCATCAAGCCTTTCGTTACCAACACACAGGCATATCTGTACGAAGCGATCAAGGCAGGCAAGAAGATCCTTCTCGAAGGTCAGCTCGGCACCATGAAGGACCCTGACATGGGTATCTACCCGATGGTTACATCTTCTTCAACAATCGCAGGTTACGGTACGGTAGGTGCAGGTATCCCGCCTTATGAGATCAAGAAGATCGTTGCAGTTACCAAGGCTTATTCTTCAAGCGTAGGTGCAGGCGCATTCGTATCCGAGATCCTCGACGAAGACGTTGCTAAGGAACTCAGAGACAGAGGCGGAGATAAGGGTGAGTACGGTGCCACAACAGGCAGACCCAGAAGAGTCGGCTGGTTCGACTGCGTTGCAACACGCTACGGCGTAAGACTCCAGGGCGCTACAGACGTCGCTCTTACAAACCTCGACGTACTCGGCTATCTTGATAAGATCCCGGTATGCACAGGCTACGAGATCGACGGCGAGATAACAAAGGATTTCCCGAACCCCACGATGCTCGATAAGTGCAAGCCCGTCATCGAGTACCTGCCTTCTTGGAAGGGCAAGGGCGAGATCAGAGGTCTCACGGATTACGACAAGCTTCCTGACGAGGCAAAGGCTTATGTTGAGTTCATCGAGAAGGAGCTCGGAGTAAAGATCTCCATCGTCTCGACAGGTCCTGCAAGGGAAGAGATCATCTACAGATAATCAGGTAACATGAGCAATTTAAGTTTAAGAAGAAAGGCCGCAGCAGTACTCCTGTCTGCGGTCTTGTTTATATCAGCCGTTATGACGGCAGGGTGCGGGATCAGTCAGGCAAAGGATGAAGCGATGCTTCAGGAT
>JAILMZ010000018.1 GCA_024692105.1 Saccharofermentans sp. | reverse complement strand
ACAGAACCTGCTCGGTAAGCGTGTTGACTATTCAGGCCGTTCGGTTATCATCGTCGGACCTGAGCTTAAGATGCATCAGTGCGGTCTCCCTAAGGAGATGGCTCTTGAGCTCTTCAAGCCCTTCGTAATCAAGAAGCTCGTCAACACAAACGACAAGCTCAACATCAAGACAGCACGTAAGGACGTAGACAACAGGGCACCTGAGGTCTGGGATGTTCTTGAGGACATCATCAAGGATCATCCGGTTCTCCTCAACCGTGCTCCTACGCTCCACAGACTTTCCATCCAGGCATTCGAGCCTGTACTCGTAGAAGGCCGTGCCATCAAGCTCCATCCGCTCGTCTGCACGGGATTCAACGCAGACTTCGACGGTGACCAGATGGCTGTACACGTACCGCTCTCTCCTGAAGCACAGGCTGAGGCAAGACTGCTCATGCTCTCTACCAACAACCTCCTCAAGCCTCAGGATGGTAAGCCGGTTACGGTTCCTTCCCAGGATATGATCCTCGGATGCTACTATCTCACGATGGAAGTTCCGGGCGACAAGGGCGAAGGCATGGCATTCACATCCGTTGATGAAGCTATCATGGCTTATGACCAGCACCAGCTCACACTCCACGCAATGATCAAGATCCGCGTATCCAAGGAGATCGACGGTAAGGTTGAGACAGGTCTTGTCGAGTCCACACTCGGAAGATTCCTCTTCAACGAGATCGTTCCTCAGGACCTCGGATTTGTCGACAGATCCATCCCTGAGAACCACCTCAAGCTCGAGATCGACTTCCCTAAGATCGCCGATCAGAGAGCGAAGGCTGCAGAAGCTAAGAAGAACGACGGCAAGGAAGCCAAGTTCGAGTTCGCAATGGGCAAGAAGAAGCTTGAGAAGATCATCGCAAGATGCATTGCAGTTCACGGTCTCGAGAGAACAACAGTATTCCTCGATGACGTTAAGGCAATGGGTTACAAGTATTCAACGATCTCCGGTATCTCCATCGGTATCGAAGACATGATCATCCCTGACATTAAGGATAAGATGATCGCAGAAGGTGATGCACAGGTTGAGGACATCAACGCAGCTGCCATGGAAGGTTTCTTCACAGAGAAGGAGCGTCATAAGCTGGTAGTTGACGTTTGGGAGACAACAACAAACGACATTACCAAGGCACTCATGGAGAACCTCGACATCTATAATCCTATCCGTATGATGGCTGACTCCGGCGCCCGTGGTTCCACATCACAGATCAAGCAGCTCGCAGGTATGCGTGGACTTATGCAGGATACGACAGGTGCTACCATCGAGATCCCGATCAAGTCCAACCTCCGTGAAGGTATGAACGTGCTCGAGTTCTTCATCTCATCACACGGTGCTCGTAAGGCCCTCTCCGATACGGCTCTTAAGACAGCTGAGTCAGGTTACCTTACACGTCGTCTCGTTGACGTATCACAGTCCGTTGTCGTTACAGAGACAGACTGCGGTACCGATGACTTCACATGGGTCAAGGAGATCACCGAGACATCCAACAACAAGGTCAACGTTATCAAGTCACTTTACGATCGTCTCTACGGCCGTTATGCCGCTGAGGACATTGTTAACCTCCAGACAGGCGAAGTCATTGTCGCTAAGAATGAACTGATCGATGCCCTCAAGGCAGAAGAGATCAGCGAGTCTGTCGATAAGGCTAAGGAAGAGGCAAGAGATGCACGCCAGAAGATCATCGACTCCGTCAAGATCAAGGGCGAGGCTACTCCCGAGAAGATCGCGGAGAGAGACGAGAAGGCTGCTGCAAAGCTCGCAGAGGCTGAAGCATCCGGCAAGGTACTCTCCGAGACAGATATCCAGCACCTCGGCAGGATCAAGATCAGATCCGTATTCGACTGCCGTTCAAGACGCGGTGTCTGCACAAAGTGCTACGGTATCAACCTCGCTACAGGCCGTCCGGTCGCAGTCGGTGAGGCTGTCGGTATCATCGCAGCTCAGTCCATCGGTGAGCCTGGTACACAGCTTACGATGAGAACGTTCCACTCCGGTGGTATCGCTGGTTCCGGCGAAGATATCACTCAGGGTCTCCCTCGAGTTACGGAGATCTTCGAGGCAAGAGATCCTAAGGGTCACGGTATCATTTCTTCCGTACCCGGTAATGTCAGGATCGTTGAGAACGAGAAGACAAAGCAGAAGACAATCG
The DNA here is from genome assembly GCA_024692105.1 of Saccharofermentans sp. Next base: position 21,248 of record JAILMZ010000018.1, on the reverse strand, counting down.
TCGTTACACCCGTATACGATGCTGATACACAGCCTATCCTCGATGCAAAGGGCAACCCGATCGAGAAGGTTGAGTACAAGGTTCCTTCACACGCTACGCTGACTGTTAAGAACGGTGAGCTCATCGAAGCCGGCGATCAGATCATCGACGGTAAGATCGATCCTAAGGAGATCCTCAAGGTTAAGGATATCCGTGCCGTTCAGAAGTACATCATCAGCGAGATCACAAAGGTATACTACTCAGGCGGTGGTGTTAACATCAACGACAAGCACATCGAGATCATTGCTAAGCAGATGATGAGACGTGTTAAGATTGACGAGCCGGGTGACACAGGCTTCATGACAGGTACGACTGTTGACTGGTATAACTTCATCTCCAAGAACAGAGACTGCGAGGAGCAGGGTCTGCAGCCGGCTAAGGGTAACATCATCCTTCTCGGTATCGCTAAGGCAGCAACAGCAGCTGACTCCTTCATGGCAGCCGCATCATTCCAGGAGACTGCAAAAGTCCTCACAGACGCAGTCATCAAGGGAAGAACGGACAGCCTCACAGGTATCAAGGAGAACGTTATCATCGGTTCCCTCATCCCTGCAGGTACAGGTATCAAGGCTCACAGCGATATCACTGCAGTTCCTGTCATCAGAGAGAATGCAACCCTTATCACAGGTCATGAGTATGGCACAGAAGCTGAAGACGAGCAGATCTTCGAGAACACATACCTCGACATGGTAAAGGAAAAGAACGCCATCCTCGACGAACAGGACAGGGAAGCTTCCGCAAAGCTCGAGCTTGAGAGAGACAGAATCTGAGAGATTTGACTCGCAATTGTAAAGCAAAGAGCGGAGTTTAAAGATTATAATAACGCCGGGAGAGTATTTTCTTCCGGCGTTTATTTATGCATTTTTGCCTTAAAAATCGTACAAAGGCATGTTATCGCAATGTATAATTAACGCAAAACATTTGAGGAGAAAGAGCACTTTGGTCTACAAACGCAACCGCAAACAGCATGTACTTGCAGTTATAGTCGGGTTCTTTGCAGCGATCCCCGTTATCTGTCTGCCTATCGGCATCAGGGCGGGTGTAAGTCCGGCGCTCATCATCTCCAAAGCATATACTCAGGTATTCGGTATCCAGGAAGGCGCAGGCACCATTGTTGAGGCGCAGGATATCGTAGGCGAAGGCGTTGTTCTTGCCGACGTAAGCAACGGAACCTTCGATACCGGTGCCCAGGCCGCTGCTGCAGAGCAGGAGGTCAGCTACTCCGACGTTCCCAAGTATATCGTTTACCAGGAATATGATCAGTCCAATCTTCCCATCGAACTTCTCGATGTTCAGTGCTTTGCCGCTGACAATACCACATATTACATAAGAGCAAACAATTCCATCCTCAAGGAGATCCCGAACATGGACTCCTATACTATCTGCACCCTTCACCTGGGACAGGAAGTAACGAGGATCGGTATCGGCGATACATGGTCAAAGATCCAGACCGAAGACGGACAGGAAGGATACGTTCTTACCGATTCCATCCAGGATACGATGCTCGAGATCAGCATCGACCGTACGGTATGGGTAGATACGGACAGCCTTATCGTAAGAGCCGAGCCTTCGACACAGAGTGATCAGGTTACTGTCGTTAACGACGAAGACAAGCTCGTCTGCAGCGCCATCGTAGGCGACAAGTGGTATAAGGTAACAACTCCGAGCGGAGCGCAGGGTTACGTATATATCTCATATACGACACAGACTCCTCCTCCGACTCCTACGCCTACTCCCACACCCAAGCCGAAATCAAGCGGCGGCGGCGGTGGCGGCGGAGGCGGCTACTCCAAGACATACGGCGATCCGTCCACGCTTCCTTCAACGGGCTGGACCGGTCAGGATATAGCAAACCTCGCAGAGACATTCCTCGGCGTAGACTACGTTTACGGCGGAGCTTCCTACAGCGGAATCGACTGCTCGGGTCTCGTAATGTACTGCTACGCACAGGCCGGCGTTTACCTGCCTCACGGCGCTAACGCCATCTGTAACAGTTACGGTATCAGCGTACCGCGAAGCGACCTGCAGGTCGGTGACGTCATATGCTATGACTACGGAAGCTACTGCGGACACGTCGCGATCTATGTCGGCGGCGGCCAGGTAATCCACGCATCGCGAAGCGGAGACGTTGTTAAGTACGGTAATGTCGACATGATGCCCATCAGAGACATCAAGCGAATGATCCAGTAGCGGATACATTTTTCCTAAGTTTTGAACAAGTGCTGCCCCGATTTTTGAGGCGGCACTTTTATTATTTCCTTGTATAATAATATGGTCAAAGTAACTGTTAAGAGGTGAATATATGTTAGATAAGAGTCTGGATCAGTTCCTGGAAGAACTTTCTTCTTCCGCACCCGTACCGGGCGGCGGCGGAGCATCGGCTGCGGCAGGTGCCATGGCGGCATCACTCGGTTCCATGGTGGCAAACCTTACCACCGGTAAGAAAAAGTATGCCGAATACCAGACAGAGATAGAAGAGATCATCGTTAAGGCCCAGGCCCTGCGTGATGATTTCAAGGCGCTGATAGTAAAGGATGCGGAGTGTTTCGAGCCCCTGTCGAAAGCATACTCCATTCCCAAGGACGAGCCCGGAAGAGACGAGAAACTCGAGGGGTGTCTCAAGGTGGCGGCAAGCGCTCCGTACGAGATGGTCTTAAAGGCTGAAGAGACGGCCGAAGTCCTTGCAAGACTTGCAGTGATCGGATCCAGACTTGCGATATCCGATGTCGGTGTCGGTGCAACTCTCTGCACTTCTGCTGCAGAAGGCGCTGCGATGAACGTGTATATAAACACAAAGCTCATGAAGGACAGAGATTATGCAGCAGATCTTAACGACAAGACCCTGAAGGCTGTCGAGAATGTTAAGAAGAGCTGCAGCGAGACTTACATGGCAGTACAAAACGGCCTTCTGGGCAGATAAGGAAGACAACATGCGAAGATTAGGCGGAAAAGAAGTATCGGAAAGCATAACGGAAGGCCTTAAGCCTGTTATAGAAGAACTGTCCGGCAAGGGCATTACTCCCACACTCGGCGTGCTCAGAGTGGGCGAAAGAGGCGATGACCTCGCATACGAGAGAGGTCTTCTCAAGAAGTTCGAGTCCTGCGGAGCAGGCGTAAGCGTAACCGTACTGGATGCGGAGTGCTCGCAGGAAGAACTGGACGCGGCTTTTGACAAGATGAATGCAGACAGCGGCATCCACGGCATACTCGTGTTCAGACCGCTTCCCAAGCATCTGTCAGACAGCCATATAATCGAGACGATAGATCCGGGCAAGGATGTTGATTTCATGAATTCAAGGAATCTCGCAGGCGTGCTCGAAGGCCGCAAGGATGTGGCTGCGCCCTGCACGGCAGAAGCCGTCATTAGCCTGATCCGCCACTACGGAATAGAGACAAAGGGCAAAAAGGCTGTCGTCATCGGCAGGAGCCTTGTTATCGGAAAGCCCGTCACGCTGCTGCTCATAACCGAGAATGCAACCGTTACCGTCTGCCACACAAAGACTGCAGACATCAAGGCAGAGTGCAAAGCGGCAGACATCATCGTGGCATGCTGCGGTGTCGCGAAAATGGTCACGCCGGACTTTGTCCGTGAGGGACAGATCGTCATAGATGTAGGCATGAATGTCGACAGCGAAGGAAAGCTCTGCGGCGACGTTGACTACGATGCGGTCTCTCCGATAGTAGACGCGATCACTCCGGTTCCGGGCGGTGTAGGTTCGGTAACGACTTCAGTGCTTCTTAAGCATGTCGTCGACAACTGCGTAAAGACCTGCGGAGCTGATTAACATGGGAAAGGCCGGCGGAAAGGACAAGCTTGCGAATAACTGTCCTTACGCGGGAGAGTGCGGTGGCTGCACATATACGGGCTGCGGCTACATGGAGCAGGCTATGGCCAAGCAGAAGATGATGGAAGATCTTCTTCCAAAAAGCTGCGACGTTAAGCCCATAATCACATGTGATAATCCTTTCCACTACAGGAACAAAGTACATTCGGCATATAAGAGGCTCAAGAACGGACGCATCGTATGCGGGCCGTATTCAAGAGGATCACATCACATAATCAGCGTGAACGACTGCCTGCTGGAAAACGAGATCGCAGGCTCGATCATCCGTGACTGCGCATCGATTGCAGGCCGCCTCAAGGTGGACATATACAGTGAGACGAGCGGACAGGGCGAACTCCGCAAAGTGCTGGTAAAGGTGGCCGAGGCGACCGGTGAAGTCATGGTCGTAATAGTTATCGGACACAAGTATTTTTCCAAAAAGAATGTTTTCATCAAAGAGCTCATGAAGCTCCATCCCGAGATAACCACGATATTGATAAGCATCCACCGCGGACACAATTCAATGATCCTGGGCGATGTCATACGCAAGGAGACGGGCCCCGGTTACATCACGGACGAACTCCTCGGAAAGAGGTTCAGGATATCGGCATCTTCGTTCTATCAGGTCAACAGGAGACAGGCTGAACGTCTGTATTCGACTGCCATCAGGATGGCGGAACTGACGGCCACCGAAGAAGTGCTCGACTGCTATTGCGGAACGGGAACCATCTCGATCTGCATGGCGCCTTTTGCAGGGCATGTGACAGGCGTTGAGATCAATCCCGATGCCGTAAAAGATGCAGTAAAGAATGCCAAGGCAAACCGGACGGAGAATGTGAATTTTGTCCTGGGCGACGCGACGGAATACATGGAACGGCTTGCCTCATCCGGTGGCAAGTGCGATGTCGTGGTATTGGATCCGACACGCCTCGGCACGACCAAGAGATTCATCAATGCCTGTGCAAGACTTAACCCTTCGAAGATAGTGTATGTCTCATGCGGTCCCGAGACGCTGGCAAGAGACATAAGTTTGTTCGAGGAAAGAGGATACCGTGCCGTATCGGCCGAACCCTGTGACATGTTCCCCTGGACCGAAGCATGCGAATGCGTCTGTGTCCTTAAGAGAAAGTAGGAACCGATATGAACTTGAAGCAGATCGAGAAAGAACTGTTCGGGATGCAGGACAAGGAATATGCTCTCCTGCAGCAGAAGATCATACCCACGGCTGATCCCGGCAGTGTGATAGGAGTAAGGACTCCCGAACTCAGGGCTTTCGCGAAGGTACTGTATAAAGACGATGGATGCGCGAAGTTCCTTACAAATCTCCCGCATAAGTATTTCGACGAGAACCAGCTCCATGCGTTCGTCATATCGCTGGAGAAGGATTTCGATAAGTGCGTGAAGGAGGTGGAAGCATTCCTGCCGTATGTTGATAACTGGGCCACATGCGATCAGATGTCGCCAAAGGCTTTCAAGAAACAGCCTGAAAGACTCCTTCCGTATATAAAGAAGTGGATCAGGTCGGATGAGACGTACACCGTGCGTTTCGCGATAGGGATGCTGATGGAGCATTTCCTCGGAGATAACTTCCTTCCGGAGTATGCGGACATGGTGGCTGAGGTAAAGTCGGAGGAGTACTACATCAACATGATGCGTGCGTGGTATTTCGCGACGGCACTGGCAAAGCAATATGATGCTATAATTTCTTATGTGGAGGATAAGCGTCTGGATGACTGGACGCACAACAAGACGATCCAGAAGAGCATCGAGAGTTACCGCATAACGGATGAACAGAAACAGTATCTGCGGTCTTTGAAGACAGGGAGAAGAGGAAAGTAAATGTATTACAAGATAGGCGAGAGAATAGAAAAGTTCGAACCGACGACGTTCGAGAACATCGACTTCAAGTATATTGCCGTGATCGGATCCGAGGAGTGGGCCAACTCCAACAGGAAGTTCGACATGGGAATAGAGTGGGATATCAACACTGAAGAGATATCCAGCACGCATATCGACGTGAACATCGATTCCATGACGGGAACATTCTCGATACCGAGCAGGAAGAACATCTTCGGACCTGCCCACAAATTTGCATTTGCACTCGATGAGAAGGGCGTGGTCTTTATCGATGACGAAGGTTTTGCCCCGAAGATAATCGAGAAGATCGCCAAGACAAAAAAATACATCAACCCCTGCCTCGAGAGATTCCTCTATGACTTCCTCGAAAGCATCATCCACAGGGATTACCAGATCCTTGAGAAGTTCGACGAGAGGCTTGATGCGATAGAGCAGGAGGTCTTAAAGGGCGAGGGCGAAGACTCCTTAAGGGAGCTCAGCGATATAAGGAGCGAACTTCGAGAACTCAGGATCCATTATGCGCAGCTCCTCGACATGAGCCAGGAACTCGAAGAAGACGAGAATGAATTCTTCAACGATGACAACGAGAGATATTTCCACCTCGTCGGACAGAGAGTGCAGACACTGCACGACATGACTTCATCGCTGTCGGATTATACCGCGCAGATCAGAGACCTCTATCAGGCACAGATGGATCTGAAGCAGAACCGCATAATGACGATCCTTACGGTAATTACGAGTATCTTCATGCCGCTTACGCTCATCACCGGATGGTACGGCATGAACTTCGTTTACATGCCCGAACTTCAGTCACCGATCGCATATCCGATCGTTATAGGACTCAGTGTCCTGATCTTTGCAGGATGCCTTATTTTCTTCAAGATCAAGAAGTGGCTGTAAGTACGCGTGTGGAATAACATGTGACGTATTAGTATAATTACAATATTCAATAGTGGAGGGGAAATATATGAGAATCTCAAGTATTGCAAAAAAGGCAGGAGCAGTTACCGTAGCGGCAGCAATGCTCACATCACTTGCTTCCTGTGATATGATCTTTGGCCAGAAGGCAGTTATCGAGGCTGCCGAGAATTTCGGTGATGCAGTCGTATCTGCGGATGCCGGCAAGATCCTCAAGTGTTCAAACGAAGAGGATGACGGCGAGGTTGCCGAGGCACTGGAACTCATCCTGGACATGGATCTCCGCACGGATGATTTCCAGAAATATGCCGATGCCATGAAAGATACCATGACATATGAGATCGACTCCGGTTCCGTTAAGATCGACGGCAAGAAGGCTACATGCGACATTACTTTTTCCATGGCAGACTTCGAGGACCTGGATGACGGAGATTATGAAGACATAGACGATATCGTGGATGCCATTGAAGACCTCGATACAAAGGAGTACGAGTTTACCATCAAGTTCGAGAAGGACGACGATGAGTGGATAGTAACCAATCTTAAGAGCGATGATTTCGGCGCGATCTTTGATTACTTATCATACTCGCTTCCCGTCTGCGACATTACAGGTGATTATGTCGCTGTATATGACATGACGAGCATCCTCGAAGACAGCCTTACAGGTTCTCTCGGTGTTGACATGGAGATGGAAGGCAGTGTTATATCAACCTGGACACTCTCGATCTATGACGACGGCACATGCTATATCGCTCTTGATACCGATTCCCTGGTAGAATCCCTTAAGGTTTACATCAACGACAATCTGGATATCATGTTCATGACTGCATTCGGAGCTACTTCAGTCGACGAACTGGAAGACTATGCTTCGCTGCTCGGCTATGACAGTTACGATGCAATGAAGGCCGATCTCGGTGACCAGATCGAAGAAGCAATCGCAGCTGATGACACTTCGCTTGAGTCTGCAGAGGGATACGGTACCTACACTGTCGAAGGCGATACGATAACATTTAATGTTGACGGCTACGATACCGGCTCCGTCGGAACGATAGAGAACGGAAACATCATTTTCGACGTTGAAGTAGACGAAGACCTTTTCGGTTCCGGAAATATCGAACTCGTTTTCGAGCCTGTAGCCGCAGGCTGATCACAACGTGACAAGGCAACTCAAATATCCTGTCATGCTCGTTCACGGCATGAGCAGGAGAGATGACAGATGGCTTAAATATTGGGGCAGGATCTCCAAGGCATTGGAACAGTCCGGCTGCAGGATCTATTTCAGCGGTCAGGACTGCAATGCCGTTATCGAACACAACGCTGATTTCCTCGCGGGCAGGATCAAGGAGATCCTAGAGGACAGCGGTGCTTCCAAGATCAATGTCATAGCACATTCCAAAGGCGGCGTCGACATAAGGCGCTGTGTCTCGAAATACCATCTCGAGGACTGCGTTGCATCCATCACGACCATAGGAACACCGCACCACGGCTCGAAGGCCTTGGACCGCGTCTTTCAGATGAGACGCTGGTTCGTACGCCTGGTCAGTTTTACATCCAACATATGGATGAGGATATACGGAGACAGCCAGCCGGACTTCTATCACATAATGACCGATTTTACGACTGAAGCTGCCGCGAGATTCAATGAAGAAAATCCCCTGCCAAAAGGCGTTTACTGCCAGAGCTTTGCTTTCGTGGCGGACCATGCAAAGGGGAACTATCTGCTGTCGATACCCAGGAATTTCATCAAACGCATCGAAGGCGAGAGTGACGGCCTGGTAACGCCTGCCTCCGCACAGTGGGGCAACTTCCGTGGTATAGTGAGAAGTACGACCAGGAGGGGTGTGTCCCATTGGGATGAGATAGATCTCAAGCATATGCCTCTGTCAAAGAATGTTGCAACGGAGTCGATGTTCAGGATAAGCGACATTACGGATTTCTATTCCTTGCTTGCAAAGGAACTGGCAGAGAAAGGTTTTTGATTATTACGGCCTGAGCGCAGGAGGCAATTCATGGCAGATCTTGATCACAGAAAGACCACTAAGTTAATAAGATTTACCGATGACGAAGAAAGACCTCTTGCGGGCAGGTGCCTTAAGATCGAACAGACAAGCCATAAATTCCTGTTCGGCTGCGGCGGTTTTGATTTTGTCGATTATTTCCAGGCTGAAGACGAAGAGAAGAAGGCCTTCTACAAGGACAGGATGGACAAGTGGGTAAAGGTGTTCAACTATGCCACGCTGCCGTTCTATCTCGGAACATTTGAACCCGAAGAAGGCTGCCCTCAGACTGAGAGCAGAATGCAGGCAGCAAAGTATCTTACAGAGCGCGGCGTCACGGTAAAGGGACATCCGCTCGTCTGGCATACGGTATGCGCCGACTGGCTCATGAAGTACGACAATGAGACGATACTTGATAAACTCACGGGACGCATAGGCAGAGAGGTCGGAGGCTTCAAAGGCATCATAGACATGTGGGATGTCATCAACGAAGTCGTCATCATGCCCGTCTTCGACAAATACGATAATGCAGTAACGAGAGTGTGCAACGAGTACGGTCAGGTCCCTCTGGTAAAGACCGTTTTCGATGCGGCGAGATCTGCCAATCCCGAAGCGGAGTTACTGCTCAACGATTTCAACACGTCCCCGAAGTACGAAGAGCTCATAGAGCGTTGCCTCGATGCGGGCGTGCCCATAACCGCCATCGGCATCCAGTCGCACCAGCACCAGGGATACTGGGGCAAAGAGAAGATCCTGGATGTGCTGGAAAGGTTTGGCAGGTTCGGTCTTCCGATTCACTTTACGGAAAACACACTCACGTCAGGTGACTATCTTGTTCCGGCGGAACTTGATGATCTTAACGATTTTGTGGTCACGACGGACGAGTGGCCTTCCACACCTGCAGGCGAGAAACGTCAGGCGGAGCAGATGGAAGAGATGTACACCCTGCTGTTTGAAGATCCGAATGTACAGGCGATCACCACATGGGATTTTACGGACGGCGCATGGCTTAACGCACCGAGCGGATTTCTTAGACTTGATAACAGCGAGAAACCTTCGTACCATCTCCTGCACGATCTCATCTTTAACAGGTGGCACACGGAAGCCGAAGTGGTTACAAACGAAGACGGCATCGCGGAGATAACGGGATTCAAGGGAACATACAAAGTAAAAACAACAGACGCCGATACAAAGATCGGCGCCGGTATGGACGAATTCGAATTGTAACAGGGGATCAGATCCTGCCGAAACCGACAGCCTTTCTGACCTGCTCGTATTTTTCTGCTGCGATCTTGTTCGAGAACTCTCTTCCTTCGTCGAGGATCTCGTCGATCCTGCCGCTCTCGATGACCTTGTTGTACTCTTCCTGTACGGGCATGAGCTTCTCGACGACTGCGTCTGCAACGCCCTTCTTGAGGTCGCCGTAACCGCCGCCTTCGAACTTGGCAACAGCATCTTCAATGGTGCATCCGCTGAATACGGAATAGATGGTAAGGAGATTGGATACGCCGGGCTTATTCTCTTCGTCGAACTTGATGATGCCGTCAGAGTCAGTTACTGCTGACATGATCTTCTTGCGGATCTGCTTCTCTGTATCTGAAAGGAAGACGGAAGCCTTCGGGTTAGTCGTGGACTTGCTCATCTTCTGCTCGGGATTTTGCAGGTCTCTGATCTTCGCACCGATGGTAGGGATCATCGGCTCGGGTACGCGGAACAGTTCGCCGTATCTGTTGTTGAAACGGATGGCGAGATTCCTTGCGAGCTCTACGTGCTGCTTCTGGTCGATTCCCGTGGGAACGTATTTCGCGTCGTAGAGAAGGATGTCTGCCGCCATAAGGTCGGGGTATGTAACGAGACCTTCCGTGAATGTCTCGTGGAGTGCGGACTTTGCCTTGAACTGGTGCATACGAGTGAGGTCTCCGTGAGGAGTGTGGCACTCGAAGATCCAGGACAGGTTTGCGTGGTACAGATTCTCGGACTGGATGTAGATGTGCATGTTCTCGAGATCAGGATCGACACCGCATGCGATGTACATTGCGATGGCATTGATAATGTTCCTGTGGAGCGCCTCAGGATCCTGAGGTACGGTGATGGCATGCATGTCGGGGACGAAGAGGAATGTCTCATAGTCCTTCTGGTAATTAACTATCTGGCTGATGCCGCCTGCATAGTTTCCGATCGTAAGTGCGCCGCTGGGCTGAAGTCCCGTAAGTAATCTGTCCATGTAGTCCTCCCTATAAACAACGACTAATATTAACACTTTATAATATAATTGTCTAAAAAAGGAGTTCCCCCGATGCTATATGTCCTGACAGCGCTCAAATGTGAAGCGGCCGCGCTTACCGGCCTGCCGGGACAGATCATCGTTACGGGTGTCGGGGAAAGGTGCAAGGATAAGCTTGGGCAGATATCTTTGCAAAAGACGGACCGCGTCCTCAACATAGGCTGCTGCGCGGGGAAGGCCGGCGGCCTGTATCTTGCAAGCAGCATCGAAAACGCTGACACGGGCAAACGTTTCTACCCCGACATGAGTTCTGCTGCAGATCTTCCCGAAATGAAACTCGTAACCGCAAGTACGGTCGTGACCGGAACGGAAGCCGGATACATCTACGATATGGAAGCTGCCCGCATCTGCGAATGGGCACTTAAGGTGATACCGCCTTCGAACAGCTGCGTGCTCAAGGCGGTCTCGGATGACGGCAGCAAGATCCCTTCCGCAAACGATATAACCGCTCTTATCAGAAAGCATCTGCCTGAGATAGAAGAAGCGGCAGGAAAGCTTGCTGACGATCCGGCAATACCGGAATACGAATCGTATCCGGAAGGACTTGCAGATGAATTAAGACTCTCGCAATACATGCGAAACGAACTTGCATCCCTTTGGCACTACTGCGTTATAACAGGACGCAGGAACGAGCTGGAAGAGCTGCTGCAAGACATGCGCGGTTCGGGCCGCATTCCGGTCAGGGACAAGAAGGCGGGAAAGGAGATCCTTGATGAGATATACGCATATCTACGTTGAGCGATCGGCATACGGATACCCGCTGACTAAGAAGATCCTCGAAGGATCTCAAGGGAGCAGGATCATCGATATCGAACACTACAAGGATATCTTTGACAGGCCGAGGCAGGACATGAATTTCCAGAGGAAGAACCCCGCTCTCATTCTCGCGGTGAGGAGCGGTGCACGGGTGTTTAAGGGCGCTCCCGTCTGCCAGTCTTTCGGACAGAGGAATTTCTATTATTCCAGCTCGATCATGAATTGTCCCTTCGACTGTCAGTACTGCTATCTCAAAGGCATGTATCCTTCCTCTTATATAGTCGTGTTCGTGAATTTCGAAGACTACAGGAAGGACGTTGAAGGATATCTTGAGCAGGGTCCGATGTACGTGTGCGCATCTTACGATACCGACCTCATCGCGCTTAACTCTCTGACAGGTCTTGCGGACAGATGGTGCGACCTGGCAGAAGAAAAAGAGGACCTGCTTGTTGAACTCCGCACCAAAGCTGCGCCTCCATCGCTTCGGAACATACCCAATGTCATCTATGCGTCTACGATATCGCCGGATGAAGTGGCATCAAGATATGAGACCGGCGCGCCGCGCACGGCAGACAGGATCAGGTCCGCTGCCAAAGCGATCGATTCCGGGTGCAGGGTAAGGCTCTGTTTTGACCCCATGATCAAAGTTCCCGGCTGGCGCGAAGTGTATGCGGGGTTTCTGGAAGAAGTGACGGAGAAGATAGACCTTAACCTTGTGACCGACGTGAGCGTCGGCACATTCAGGATATCGGGAGATTACCTGAACTCGATGCGTAAGCGCCTGCCGGAAAATGAGATAGCCTGGTACCCTTATGTGATAAAGAACGGCGTGGCACAATATACGGAAGAAGACGACAGGGAGATGCAGGAGTTCATGTGCGGCCTGCTCGAGATACACATAGGAAGGGAGAAGATATTCAAATGGAACTGAAGACTGCGATAGTTACCGGAGCATCATCCGGAATAGGTTACGCGATATCGAAGATGCTTGCAGGGAACGGATATAAAGTATACGGCATCGGCAGGGTGTTTGAGGGGGATGTATCTTTCTTCGAAGAGCGCATATCAATGGATATAAGAGACACGGACATTCTCCTGTCCAAAGTATCGGGAATAAAAGAATGCGATCTGCTGGTTAATTCCGCAGGCTGTGCTTATTACGGTCTGGCAGAGTTCATGACACCCGACCAGATCAAGGAGATGTGCAGGACAGACCTGGAGGCTCCGATGATCCTTACGGCTGCACTTCTTCCCAAGCTTAAGGACTCGAAAGGAACGGTCATCAACATAGCTTCCGTCACATCCACCAGGATCAACACGCACGGTGCGTGCTACGGTGCGTTCAAGGCGGGACTGAGAAGTTACGGCAGGAGCCTTTTTGAAGAGGTCAGGAAACACGGCGTAAGGGTCGTCACGGTATGTCCCGATCTTACGGCGGGGACAAAGCTGTACAGGAATGCCGATTTCGAGCCGTCGGAAGATAACGGCTGCTACCTGCTTCCTGAAGATGTCGCGGATTGTGTAAAGGACGTGCTCGTGATGAGGGAAGGCACTGCCGTGACGGAGGTCGAAGTCAGGCCCCAATATAACCGGATCAGTAAAAAATAAAACTGCCCGTGACAGGCGAAAAATCGGAAAGTCCGCTCAACGGCGGGCTTTTTCTCACTTTTTCTTGAACTATTACAATATTATTACAACCCACAATATATAGTGGTTTGGTATTGACTTGACCACAAGATATGGGTAATCTTAAGGGGCACTTCGCAAGAGAGGGCGCGTACCTGCACAAGAATTTTCGCGCAAAGGAGACAGGCATGAGACTCGGCGGTTTACAGAAACTCACACTTCTCGACTACCCCGGACTCGTAGCCTGCACGGTGTTCACGGTTGGATGCAACATGAGATGCCCGTTCTGCCAGAACGCATCGCTCGTAAACAGGATCGAAGAAGAGAATCTGCTTTCAGAAGAAGAGTTCTTCTCCTTCCTTAAGAAGAGACAGGGCATCCTTGACGGTGTCTGCATAACGGGCGGCGAGCCCACACTGCAGCCCGACCTCAAAGAGTTCATCGCGAAGATCAAATCGATGGGATACAAGGTCAAGCTTGATACCAACGGGAGCTTCCCGGATAAGGTCAAAGAGATACTTGATTCCGGCAATGTCGATTTCGTCGCGATGGATCTGAAGAATACCTTGGACAGATATGCCGAGACAGTAGGGGTTCCCGGTTTTGATACTTCGAAGATTGTTGAGAGTATCAGGATCATAAAGGAAAGCGGCGTGGAATACGAGTTCAGGACAACGGTCGTATCTCCGCTCCACAGACCGGAGGATTTCGGCGAGCTGGCAAAGCTGGTGGAAGGTTCACCCAGATACTTCCTCCAGAACTTCGTTGATTCGGGAGACCTTGTCGCAGGAGACGGAATGAAGGAGCTGACAAAAGAAGAGATTTCCGCAGCGCTCGCAAATGCAAAGGAAATAATACCGCAGGCAAAGATCCGCGGGGAAGAATAAAGGAGAAGGAACATGTACAAGATCATCAAGAGAGACGGAAAAGAAGTTGAGTTCGACTTGAGCAAGATCTCCGGCGCGATCGAGAAGGCATTCGTCGCACAGAAGAGAGAGTACAACAAGCAGATCATCGACATGCTTGCGCTCAACGCCGTATCCGACTGCGAGTCCAAGGCCGTTGACGGAAAGGTCGACGTCGAGTCGATCCAGGACAGCGTAGAAGTCACGCTGCAGAGAATGGGTTATGAGGATGTTGCAAAGGCATACATTCTCTACAGAAATCAGCGTGAGAAGATCCGCAACATGAATTCTGCCCTTCTCAACTACAAGAACCTCGTTGACAGTTACGTTAAGGTTGAGGACTGGCGTGTAAAGGAGAACTCCACCGTTACATATTCCGTAGGCGGACTTATCCTCTCCAACTCCGGTGCCATCACGGCTAACTACTGGCTCTCTGAGATCTACGACAAGGAGATCGCAGATGCGCACAGGAACGCTGACATCCACATCCACGATCTGTCCATGCTCACAGGTTACTGCGCAGGCTGGTCTCTCAAGCAGCTCATCCAGCAGGGCCTTGGCGGCATCCCCGGCAAGATCACATCAGCTCCCGCAAAGCATCTTTCCACACTCTGCAACCAGATGGTCAACTTCCTCGGCATCATGCAGAACGAGTGGGCAGGCGCTCAGGCATTCTCCTCCTTTGATACTTACCTCGCACCTTTCGTTAAAGTAGATAATCTTTCTTATAAGCAGGTAAAGCAGGACATCCAGTCCTTCATCTACGGCGTTAACACACCTTCAAGATGGGGCACACAGTCTCCCTTTACCAACATCACTCTTGACTGGACGGTTCCTAACGACCTGGCTGAGCAGAACTGCATCGTCGGCGGCAAGGAGATGGACTTCAAGTACAAGGATTGTAAGGCCGAGATGGACATGGTCAACAAAGCTTTCATCGAGATCATGATCGAGGGCGATGCCAACGGCAGAGGCTTCCAGTATCCTATCCCGACATACTCCATCACAAGAGACTTTGACTGGTCCGAGACAGAGAACAACAAGCTCCTCTTCGAGATGACAGCTAAGTACGGCATCCCTTACTTCTCCAACTACATCAACTCCGACATGGAGCCTTCCGATGTACGTTCAATGTGCTGCCGTTTAAGACTCGACCTCCGTGAACTCAGAAAGAAGTCCGGCGGATTCTTCGGTTCCGGTGAGTCAACAGGTTCTGTCGGCGTTGTTACCATCAACCTCCCGAGGATCGGTTACCTCGCAAACAATGAGGAAGATTTCTTCAAGGAACTCGACCACCTGATGGATGTATCCGCAAGATCACTCAAGATCAAGAGGAACACCATCACAAAGCTCCTCGAAGAAGGTCTCTATCCTTACACAAGACATTACCTCGGAACATTCAACAACCACTTCTCCACGATCGGTCTTGTCGGCATGAACGAGACATGTCTCAACGCAAAGTGGCTCCGTAAGGACCTCACAAACAAAGAGGCTCAGGAGTTCGCACAGAAGGTATTGAACCACATGAGGAACAAGCTCTCCGATTACCAGGAGAAGTACGGCGACCTCTACAACCTCGAGGCTACACCTGCAGAGTCCACATCCTTCCGTCTTGCTAAGCACGATAAGGCTAAGTTCCCGAACATCATCACTGCAAACGATGCTTCCGGCGTGTTCTACTACACAAACAGCTCACACCTGCCCGTAGGATACACATCAGACATCTTCGATGCATTGGACGTTCAGGACGATCTGCAGACACTCTATACATCCGGTACGGTATTCCACGCATTCCTCGGTGAGAGACTCCCCGACTGGAAGGCAGCAGCTTCGCTCGTAAGAAAGATCGCTGAGAACTACAAGCTTCCTTACTACACAATGAGCCCGACCTACTCCATCTGTGCAGCTCACGGCTATCTTGCAGGCGAAGTAAAGGCTTGCCCCATATGCGGCAACCCCACAGAGACATACTCAAGGATCACGGGTTACTACAGACCTATCAAGAACTGGAACGACGGTAAGTCACAGGAGTTCAAGGACAGATGCACATATGACATCGAGAACTCACATATGCGTCCCAAGACTTCCACCGTTACTCTCGGAGAGTTCGCAGAGAAGGAGACACCCGAGCTTCTTCCCACAGATTCTGTAGACAAGCCGATCCTCGTAACGACTCACACCTGCCCCAAGTGCAAGCAGGTAAAGGCAATGTTCGACGAGCAGAGCTTCGACTATGACCTCGTATATGCGGACGACAACCCGGAGATCGCAGAGAAGTACGGCATCGTTAACGTACCCTCTCTCATCATTCCCGACTCTGACGGTGCGAAAGTATTCACTGACATCGCACCCATCAGAAAGTACATGAACGACTGCAAGGGCATCAAGGCTTAAGATTCGATTCAAACAAACAGATTACCTTCCAGCTCCGTGAGAAATCACGGGGCTGGTCTTTTTTATACATACTGAAAGAACAATAGTCGTTCAATAATAATTGATTATTAAAATGCACATACTATAATGTAACCATAGATAGTCTTTACCATGTTTCTGCATCACAACAAGGGGTGATCTTAATGAAGAGACTAACAAGATTGATCGGCTCGCTTATTTCAATTGTATTAGTCCTTTCTTGTTTACCGTTGGAATCGATTGCTGATGAGATTGCTGACAGTCTCAAATGCAGAAGCTTGAACGAAGCATCCTACACAGTTCAGGAAAATGTGATCTCTGAATGGCCTGGCCATGCAAATATCGAGATCGTGTTTACAAATACAGGCGATACTCCAATATACAATTGGAACTATTCTTTCGATTACCCGTATAACATCGAAAATCCGTATTGTTGCAGCATAGTAGAGCATGAAGGTGATTTGTATACGATAACCAATGCCGGATGGAATAAAGATATCAATCCGGGTGAATCAGTAACGATCGGATTTACTGCTTCAAGCACTGACGGAAGCGACATCGAAATAATGCCGTCGTTCTATCTGCTCAATAACGAGCAAACAATGATGTCCGAAGGGGCAGTGACTGTTGAATATCAAGAGTATTCCGATTGGACAACAGGTTCATCTGGTGTCCTGATCCTCACAAACAACACAGAAAACGCAATCGGCAGTTGGACACTTTCATTATCCGCTAACAGACCGATAACGGACGCGTATGGATTTACATTATCCTCTAACGAGGATGGTACATACACAATAACAGGAGACGGTTATACCGAGATTCCTGCAGGTGGATCAGTGCAAATTGGCATTCAGTGCGGCGAACATGATTCTTCCGTTCCATTTGAAGTGACAAATGCATCAGTATATTCGAGCACTCTGGCAATAAACCTGAATGAAGACTCGAACGGTAATGGTATTCCCGATGTGGCAGAGATCGACAGTAAAGGTTTTATCGAAATCAATACTCCTACACCTACTGCAGAGCCGACTCCTACAGAAACACCAACTGACATTCCGACAGATACGCCTGAACCAACGCCTACAGAATTTGTCTTTACTCCGGATCAGGATTTGGACGGCGATGGACTCTATACAAACGAAGAGGAAATGTACGGTACAGATCCGAATAACCCAGATTCAGACGGAGATGGTGTATCTGATGGTTATGAAATTCGAATGATGTATTTCCCAACAATAGCCGATTCTGATTCTGATGGTGTAGTGGATGGAGACGAAGACTTCGATGGTGACGGCATAATCAACCGTGACGAAGAATCTTACGGGACCTGCCCTTATGCAACAGACAGCGATTATGACGGAATAAACGATTACGCAGAGATCTTCACTTATAACACAGATCCTTACGAAGAAGACTCTGATGGAGATTACATCTTAGACGGAGATGAACTGACACTGGGTCTTGATCCGACAACAGATACATCCGAAGGAGTAAAGGATAACGAGAATACCTCGGATTATTCTTTCGATACCATCGCTGAACAAATCTCCGAGTTCAACACAGATGATCAGCCATTCACATTCTCATTTGATATTACAGCTGCAGGATGTGTAGATAAGTATATCAAGGTTGAGGAAACGGGATATAAGTATGCTATTGAAGATAACAGTACTATTCTGGGTAAATCTCCAGAAATAGTCTACGACTATGCAATGAAGGTCGATTCAGTAACCGTTAGGTATACGCTAAAGAACGGATATGAAGCAGAAATAGATAAGTACTGCATCTTCTACTACTGGGAAGGCTACAACATCCTTATCCCTATCGAGACTGAATACGACTACGATACAGGAACAGTCTATGCAACCAATTCAATGATCGGCACATATTGTCTGGTAGACACAGATCAGATGTATGAGCTTCTTGGGATAGAGGAAGAAGAACAAGGAGAAAAGAATCTTTCCAAGATGCTGTTAAAAGGAGAATCTGACGAAGCGAATCAGAATTCCGATTCGACATATTCTTTTGGGGAAAAGAAAACTTATAATGGTCATGAGTACTTCCTTATAACATCCGATACTCCGATGCTATATGACGAGGCAGTTGCAGTATGTGATATGTATGGCGGATACCCGGCTGTTATTACATCTTCGGAAGAAAATAATCTTATTGCAAGCATTACAGATGCCGGATGGATAGGCGGTGGTGTTGAATTCCACGGAATCAGCAATCCGACTGTTGATTGGATAACAGACGAAGAATGTACATTTACTTATTGGGCGTTGGGTTCTTACAATGCAAATGATTTCCCCCAATGGGAGGGATTCCCGTTAACATTTGGAAGCTGGGGATGGAGATGGCGTGATCCTGAAACATATACTGAAACTCGGGTAATATGTGAATGTGAAGCAACTGGCAATAATATATCCGCACTGACATTTGGAGAAGAGACAATCGAACTGAATAATCAGTCTGATTCTGATATTGACGGAGATGGAATTCTTGATTATCAGGAACTTTCAAGTTTTGATTTAGGAACATTTGATAGTGTAACCGGTGTGTATGTCTCAGCTGCGCTGGCAGATTATTGTTGCTTAGCTGAATTAGATGGGATAAGCATTAATGCAGATGTTATAAGCCAAATTGGTAAACTTAAAGCCTCATCATATAGGTCAGATCCTCAATCGATAGACAGAGATGCAGATGATTATTCTGATTATGATGATGGTCTTCCGTTTAAAGAGAATGAAAACCTGGTTGTAATTCTCGCATGTAGTTCTGGCGAAAACTGCAAGGCTGAATCTAAAGGATTAAAAAACAAGTATTTGAATAACGGAATTCGCTGCGAAGTGTACTTATTTAATGGATATATATCTTTTGTCGAAAAATGGAGTGAAATCGGAGATTATAAAGCCTATGCTTTGCTGCCGTTTTTCATTCTGCCTATAGAAGTGTTCAGTGGCTCTACAGATTTCTATTATTATAATGTAACTGATGTAGTCTTAATTAGTCATTCTTTCTCAACGGGCTTAGGATTTGATTTAGGAGAATCAGATTATCTTTTTGCGGATTTAACCGACGAAGCAGAAACAAGTTTGAGAGAGAATAATAATGATAATGAAAAAGAGTTTTATTGCTATTTCATTGAAGACATCAATACATCCAGAAGATTTGATACTCTTGACCTAATGATTTGTGATTCAGCTACACAGTTGAATCCGAATAATTGGCTTAACAAGAATATAGCAGAGACGTTTTTAAGTGAGTTTTCCACAATCAAGGAAATATATGCATTCGACTGTTTCTGTTGTTTATTAGGTTCCGATTTGACTTGGAGTGGAGATATAATACTTCACGATTTGTTTCTTGAAGCTGAAGAAGATGAGCTTAGTAGGATTAATCTGTTGGATCCACAAGATTTTAGAGAAGCGATTATTATGAGATACTATGATTCTATCGCTATATACCAAGGGCAAGTACGATATGAACGATATGGCCAAGGTTTCTATTATGAACCAGATTTGTTCTCGGGAAAGGACGATATCCTGTATGAATGGTATATTACCACTACGGAGTCGGATTTTGAAAATAATATATATATGTACGCAAAATACGCTGATCCATTAAAAGATACATATGATTACGATCCTGTGTTGAATAAGTATTTAAATAGCGGAGAGATATAATGACAAACCAACTGAGGACTAATAGGATAACGAGGTTAGGATCATGTATTCTAATAATCCTAGCAATTTCTAATACCATTTGTTCATGTAGTCGGATGGAGCCAAGTTACTATGAACTCCTAGATGTATGCCCAATGATGGAAAGACTGTTGGGTAAGTCCCGATATGAAGCTGAGGATTTAGCTGAGGATTTCTTTGACACTGATCTTGAACAGAAAAGTGTTGAACCAGATGATGATGTCTATGATTGTACTTACAAAAGCCAAGAGACTCTAATTATTAATGGCATAGCAGTTGACTGTGTAGTGATGATCTGTGATGGAATTGACGATACCGTTTATAAGGTGGTGTTGTATTTCGATTGCAACGATTCCAAAGAAGTTGAGATGTACTGTCAAGACTACGCAGATTATCTAGAAAATACATATGATTATATAACAGGTGTCGAATATACTGATTCTTTCTATATAAGCAATTACAAAACACAAAGTGGTAATGAGTTTTTTTTAGGCTCTTCTAATAATGTTTTTTTCTTAAAGTGCATTGATCAAAAAGCAACAGATAATAGTGAAAAGGGATAACTATTAAGGAAGAGTGGCAGTATTGCTATTTGCTCTTGTTATATAAGCTGCTTCTGTTTTAGATACGATGATGTTGACGAAATCGAGGCTGTTATAATATACACGATTAGGAGTCAGCCCCATCGATTATTATGTTTTATTAAAATTTCCAACTGATGAGTTTATTTTATCCGCGTCCGGTCTTATAGTTAAGTTATCAGAACGAAACGGAGGTAACCTGTATGCTCGAAGATTTTGTAAAAGCAAGAAGACCGGAAGATGAAGAATTGGCTGCCGGTATCAAGGCTGCACGTGAAGCGCTGAATGCCTGCCAGATGAAGATCAAGGAGGCCGGACTTCCGGTAATGGTCATTTTCGAGG
>JAILMZ010000098.1 GCA_024692105.1 Saccharofermentans sp. | reverse complement strand
GTACATAGGCTCGCACTCGATAACGGTCGCGGGAATTACGTTACCGTTCTCGTCGAACAGCTGCGTCATTCCTGACTTTCTGCCAATGATGAATTTCGTCATAAATTTCTTTTCCTCCTCTTCAGGTTATTGGTTCGCCGGGACTTGAATCCTTGTTGGCGAACATGACCCCGGGGCACACAGCTTGGCATTACGATGCGCTCCGGTTATTCAAACCCGCTTTGTCTTATTTCTGCTTGATCTCGATAGAGACGCCAGCGGGCATGTCAAGCTTTCCTAAATCTTCCATGACCTGGGAAGACGGTGTGTAAACATCGATGATTCTCTTGTGAGTTCTCTGCTCGAACTGCTCACGTGAATCCTTGTTTACGTGGGGTGAACGCAGAATCGTAACGATTTCCTTCTCTGTAGGGAGCGGAATAGGGCCAGCGAAGCTTGCGTTGTCGCGTGAGAGTACGTCAACGATGAGCTTTGCGCTCTCATCAAGGATCTTATGGTCATAAGCCTTGAGTCTGATTCTGATCATGATCTTCTTTGTTGCCATTGTGTTTGGCCTCCTTATTAAAGCTGTATTTCTTTTCTCAACCTTGTCGGGCGTTCCCTCGTATTCCATTCAAAAACCCAGTTAACCAGTTACCGTCATACGACAGCACTTTGGGACTCTGGGCAAGTGTCTGCAATACCCTTTTCGTCCTGCCTTTCAAGGCATGAGACCGGCAGATGATCTTTGCTCTGCCATCGGCTCCTTCGAAGTTACCCGCGATCCGGTGCGCAGCTTTGGCGCCGTCCACGGCAATCTCCGTTATCTAAGCCTTTTTGCGCGCGTCTATAGTCGCCCATAGAGCGCAGCGAAAAGTATTCTACTCCCCGCTTTCATTATTTTCAAGAGCTTTTTTGTGATTTTGTAAAAATTTATGAGCGAAAAGCGGCTTTTTAACGGTTTTTAAGATAATTTGCCATCTCTTCGGTGCTGAATACATACTTTTTGTTGCAGAACCTGCAGCAAGTCTCCACCGGCTTGCCCTCTGAAATGAGGTCTTCAAGGTCAGTCTTTGACAGTGCGGCCAGCCCTGCGCTCATGCGTTCCCTGCTGCATGTGCATTCAAACGCAGTTTCGGCGGCATCGAGATATTTCAGATCGGGATCGCCCATGAAAAGATCGATTATCTGTGCAGGAGAGAAACCCTCCGACAGAAGGAACGATACCTCGGGGAATCCGGCGGCACGCTGTTCGAGATAAGAGATCTCGTCTTCGCCCGCTCCGGGAAGGAGCTGCGCCATGAATCCGCCCGCGTGGACAACCTTTCCCCCGTTAAGGAGTACTCCGAGCGCCACGACCGAGGGGACCTGCTCGGATTTGAGAAGATAGCACGCGAAATCCTCCGCGACCTCTCCGCTTATGAGTTCGACCGATCCGACATAAGGGTCTTTTAGACCAAGGTCTCTTACGACCGTAAGCGTTCCCTTGCCGATCGCCGCACCGACATTGATCTTGCCGGGTTTATGGTATTCGGTCGGAACGTTGTTCTCAACAGGGTACGCGCGGCACTTGAAACCGAAATCGGTTACGCAGGTCATGCCTCCGATCGGGCCGTCGCCCCTGATTATCGTAGTCTGTGTATCAGTAGGTCTCTTCATCGATTCGGAAATGAGGAGCGAACCCGTGATGAAACGACCCAGCGCGGCAGTCGCGGCCGGAGTCGTCTCGTGGAGGACCCTCGCGGTCTCGCACGCAGCTGTTGTCCTTATCGCGGAACACTTGACCAGACCGCCAAGAGCCTGTGCCCTGACGATGTGATCCCTGGTAATGTCCTCAGGCATTCCTTCTACAAAATACGGATTCTCCGTCATGAGTTACCTTTCTTTCCGAATACATAGAATATGCGTTCTTCGTCGTCTTCCGGCCTGCTGTCCTTGAGCTCGCCGTATGTCGCGATTAGCTGCATTCCCGCCTTGCCTGCTGCGTCGATAAAGAACTCCGCAGGATAATACTTCTCAACGAGCTCGCCGTCAAATCTTTCGTAGAGCCCGTCATCCGTGATGGCGAAAAGCGTAAGCTCCGCCCTGTTGGTCTTCGTCTCCTTATCGTAGCCGTTAAGCCACAAGAGCGTGAAATCATCGTAGTCTTCATAAAAGACGTTGTCCGCGAGCGTGCTGTCCAAATGGTGCTCCGTTATCGCGTCAAAGATAAAGAGTCCGCCGTCTTCAAGGCACATTCCGACATTTGCGAAAAGCTTTTCGAGCGCCTTGCCGTCTGTGATATGGTCAACGGTATCAAGCGTTGAAATGAAGCAGTCGTTCTTGCCTCCGATGTCGAAATCCGTAATATCCTGCGCTGACCAGAACACTTTGTCTGCCCCGTCTTTCGATGACGCCTGGGAGAGCATCTCTTCAGCCGAGTCGATGCCGGTCATGTCAAAGCCTTTATTTGCAAGCTCTATGGTGACGCTCCCGGTTCCGCATCCGAGATCGGTAATGGTGTCCGTCTTGCGGGAAGCATGGCGCTTTATCAGCATCGAGATAAAGTCAGCCCATGAAGCGGGATCCATGTCAGACTGCATGGTGTCATAGTACATGGCAAGCGCATCATAAAAATTGTCCATGAGACCTTACCTTATCAGGGCAGATACCTGAGAGGGTTCACGGGCGAACCGCTCTTACGGACTTCGAAATGCAGGTGCGAACCCGTGGAAGTACCTGTGCTTCCGACTTCGCCGATCTTCTGTCCTGCCTTTACCTTTTGTCCCGTCTTAACGTAGACATATCTGCAGTGACCATAAAGCGTGGTATATCCGCCGCCGTGGTCGATGATGCAGTAATTGCCGTAGCCTGAACCGCCGGTGTTCTGTCCCTGGACAGGCTTTGCCGTAAAGATGACAACACCGTTGCCCGCAGCCATGATCGCCGCGCCGTAACCGCTCGCGATATCAACGCCGGAGTGGAATCTCTTCTCGTTATATACCGGGTGGATACGCCATCCGAACTCGGATGTGATGGTGCGGTTGTATGTCGGCCATCTGAACTTGCCGTTCGTCGGGCCGTTATACATATTCTGTTTGGCATACTGCTTCTGGAGCTTCTTGATCTTGTCGTTTAAAGACTCCGCTTCCTTCGCGAGAGCATTCTCTTTCTTCTCCCATGAAGACAGCTGGTTCTTTACGTTCTGAAGTTTCTTTTCGGTCTTTCCGATAAGTGCTGCCAGCTCATCTAACTGCTTCTGCTTTTCGATGGCGATCTGCTGCATATCATCGGCTTCTTTGAGCGCGAGCTCTCTTTGGAGCTTGGCGTCATCGAGCGCTATCTTCATGTTGTCGACAGCCTGGGCATCCGCATCGGCAATCAGCGTCATGATCTCCATGTTGGTAAAGAATCCGGCAAGGCTGTTGGATTCAAGAAGGACCTCGAACATGGACTTGTTCTGGAACTGGAACATGGCCGAGACTCTTTGCTGGAATGCTTTCTCCTGCTTCTCAAGGTTTTCGCCGGCAGTGATGTATTCGTCTAATGCTTTGACTCTTGCCTCAAGCGCAGCCTGAAGTGATTCGGAGATCTCGGCATACTGGGCGCGCTGCTCGTCATTGGCATCGTTGAGAGCCATGAGCTCGTAGTTGGTCTGCTTTTTCTTTTTCCTGAGCTCATAGACCTTTGAAGCGGCGGACTTTGCCTTCTTCCTTGTCTCGTCGCGCTTCTTCTTGGCGTCCTCGATCTCTTTTTTAGTGACGTTGTTGAAGGATACGACCGCCATATCGGCAGCGGTAGCAGTCGTGTTTACCATCTTGATGGTCGTACCTGCCAGGATAACGAGAAGCAGGCAGAGGACAGTGCATACAGGCTTCAGGAACTTTCTCCTGAGGTATGCTTCGCGTTTTGCGATCTCTTCAAGCTCTTCTTTATATCTCATAATTTATGAACCTCTTATACCCTGATGTACTTGCGTACGGATATATCACTTCCGAGCGCGCCGATCAGCATGCCGAGGAAGATTATCATAAAGAATTCGTGCCAGATGATATTTCCTACGGGTACCAGCGCGTAAAAACTTGCCGGGTTGATAGTGCTCATCGCCCTTAAGTATATCTGATAATAAGTTATCATCGTAGCGCCCCATGCGATCAGGCCGCTGATAAGGCCGACGACAGCACCTTCGATGATGTAAGG
Organism: Saccharofermentans sp.; assembly: GCA_024692105.1. The sequence goes on along the minus strand of JAILMZ010000098.1, from coordinate 5,552 downwards.
GAGCCTGATGTAGTTGTTGGTGGCTCCGACGAACTTCATGATCTCGATCTCGGATGCTCTTGAATATACCGAGATCCTTACCATGTTCGAAATGATGAACAGCGAGATTATGAGCAGCACCACGAAAGACGCGATTGTAGCGACATTAACGACATCGCTCGCCTTTGTGAGGAACTGCATTACGCGGCTCTCCTGCTGTACTCTGGAGACGCCCTCATATGTCGCGACTTCCTCACAGACCGAATCCGCATACGCGGGATCGAGCAGTCTGAGAGAGAACGTGAAAGGCAGATACGTGTTGTAATCGAAATCATCGAGGATCGAGGAAGAATCACCGAGGTTCGCCTTGAAAGCGTTGTAGTTCTGCTCGGGCGTCGATACCGTGTATTCGATTATCGCGGGGTGGTTCGCAAATCTTGCGGCAGCGATATTGAGCTCCTCTTCCGTGCACTGAAGCTTCATGTACACTTCGATCGGCGGCTTCTGGCTGAGCTTGGCCATGATGCCTCTGGCGTTGACCGAGAATATAAGGAATACGCTCATGATTATCAGCATCAGCGTGATGGTTGTAATGGATGCGACGGTAACCAGCGGATGTCTTATGATTCCGCGGATTCCTTCACGTACTGAATTAAGAAATGCTCTTCCGCTCATGAATCTTTAGTCCTCCGGAAACAAATCAATGTCATTGCCCGGATCAATGTCGCTTCTTCTGACCTTCTTCTGCTTGTCGAGCTTTGCCTTGCGCTTCTCTTCTTTAGCCTTCTTCTTGTCGGCTTTTGAGACAGGCGCTTCTTTTGCGGGCTCGGCTGCAGGTGCAGGTTCAGGTGCCGGAGCGGGTGCTTTCTCAGGCTCTTCGCCGAACATCAGATTGCTGTTTTCGGCAGCGGTAAGAGTTGCGGGTGATACGTTGATCTCTATTATCTCGGGACCCTCTTCAGGCTTTTCAGCCGCAGCGGGAACCGCTTCCGTATTTGCGTCAGACCGGGGCACTTCTACCGGATCGGTGATTATCTCTTCGATGGGGAGCTCGTCGGGCATTGTCTCCGAAGGAAGTCCGGCTGCTGCGTCTGCGGTGGTCTTGAAAAGCTTCTCATGTTCAGTCAGATCGTCATTGAACATAAGAGGAGCGGATTCTTTCGTATGGTCCGGCAAAAATCCCGGATCGTCGTAATTGTCACTGTATTCCTGATCATCGCCAAATGCCACGAGGTCTGTTGCCGTTGAAACATCACCTGAATAAAGCGACGTGCGTGCTGCGGTGTTCGCGATGTTCTTTGACTCTTCGCCTGCGTTCTCTTTGTAGCCGCTCTCGCTCTCATCCCTGACGATAAGACCGCCTTCGATCTCGATAACGCGCTTTTTCATGCGGTCGACCATCGTCTGGTCATGTGTGCAGATGATTACCGTTGTCTTGTTGCCGCTCGTACCGTTCCTGTTGATATCGAGGAGCATGGCCATTATGGCCTCACTCGTCTCGGGGTCCAAATTGCCGGTAGGCTCGTCTGCAACTATAAGGCTGGGGTTGTTTACAAGAGCTCTTGCAATGGCGACTCTCTGCTGCTCACCGCCGGAAAGCTCCTGCGGATAAGCATTTGCCTTTTCTCTTAGTCCGACCAGTGAGAGGCAGAACATTACTGTGTTATCAAGGCTCTTCTTGGGAACGCCGATGATCTCGCCGGCGAACGATACGTTCTCGGCGACCGTCTTGCTCTCGATAAGTCTGAAATCCTGATAGATCATGCCGATCTTGCGGCGGAGGACAGGTATCAGTGCGCGGGGCATGTGGGAAATATCGAAGTTATCGATGGTAACTTTTCCCTTGGTAGGCTTCTCTTCGCATGTTATGCACTTGAGAAGGGTCGATTTGCCGGAACCCGATTTGCCGATAATGAAGACAAATTCGCCGTCTTCTATAGTAAAACTTACACCCTTGAGAGCATCGACCCCTGTCTTGTAGGTCTTCTCTACGTTAATAAAATCTATCACGTTTTTATGTATTACCTTATCTTGTTGTCGTTTGTATCGTTGAGATAATCAACGTACGTTCTGACCATCGTGGCCATCTTGAACAATACCGCGTCATCAAACTTGCGCAGGTCAAGGCCTGTCTTTGTCTTAACCTTCTCAAGTCTGTAAACGAGTGTGTTTCTGTGTACGAAAAGCTCTCTTGAGGTCTCGCTTCCGTTAAGGTCATTCGCAAAGAACGTATCGATGGTCGTTCTTGTTTCCTCATCAAGAGATCTGAATGCATCGTTCGGGAAAACCTCTCTGATGAACATTTCGCAGAGGGGCTTCGGGAGCTGGTATATAAGACGGCCGAGGCCGAGCTTGTCATATCTGGAGATGTCAGCATCGCCGTCGAATATCTTGCTGACCTTGAGAGCGGTCATAGCATCGGAATATGACTTGCTGATATCCATGAATGAACCGACTACGGAACCTACCGCAACCTTTGCGTTGCAGCCTTCGGAATTGAGGCCTGCAAGGATGGAAGCGCATGTCTCATCGATGAAAACGTCTGCGCCTTCCTCGTCTCTCAACGCTTCTGAAGCGTCAACGATAACGATAGCTGTCGTGTCATCCATGGAGATGACCGTTGCGATCTCGGAATCGCTGTACAGATTCTGCAAGATCTCGAAAGCCTCCGCGCTCTGCTCGGATGTGGTCCTTACGACCAGTACGAGCCTCGGGTCTTTGCAGTCGATCTTGTAGCTTCTTGCTATCATCGGGATCTCGTTGCGGATCTCGTTATCGAGCAGAACGTTTCTGATGAAGATAGCCTTCTCAGCGTCCGTTCCCTTCTCCTTGACCAGTGTCTTGAGCCATTCGGCGATAAGCTGAAGAGAGATCTTCGCGTCCTGGTCAGTATTTTCAATATAGATGATGTACTTAAGCTGTTCTCCGATAAATACCTTGAGATAAGTACGGTCTGCCGTCGAAGCGAACAGATTGTCCGAAGACATTACCGCGCGGAACGAAGGATCTGTCTGGTCTTCGTTAGCCTCATCGGTTGCCGCAAGGATCTTTCCGGTAGTGTCCATAACACCGCAACCAGAAGGAATGATTGTCTTTACCTGCCGCATGCACTTTTTGATTTCTTCCATTTTTTCACCTCAGCCGATATGTCCGCATAGTAGCCTATTACACACTATTCTAAATAATATTATTTTTCTTTCAGACGTGCAAGCATATAAAACGGGCGCCTCCGTAGAAGCGCCCGTGATATTCGTTTGTTTTCCTAAGATCAGGAAATGATGCTCTGCTCTGTATCCTTGTCGAAGATGTGGATACGGTTTGCATCGACTGCGAGGTCGACAACCTGACCAACTGCAGACTGTGAAGTTGTAGGGTCAACGCGGCATGTGAGAGGCAGTGATCCGTTAACTGTAACGTAGAGGTATGTCTCTGCACCGAGCATTTCGACGACGTCGACGTCTGCTGTGAATGCTGACTCAGGGTGATCTGTAACGTATGTGATATCGTCTGTGAGAGCCTCAGGTCTGACACCGAAGATAACTTCCTGGCCGTCACGCTCCATAACTTCCTCAACAGCATATCTCTCAGGAAGCTTGATCGTAACGTTCTCGAAGGAGATGAATACGTCGCTGCCCTCAACGTTGATAACAGCGTTGATGAAGTTCATAGGAGGCATTCCGATGAATCCTGCAACGAATGTGTTGACCGGGTTGTCATAGAGCTCCGTAGGAGAGTCAACCTGCTGGATGAAGCCATCCTTCATGACTACGATTCTGGTACCCATGGTCATAGCCTCGGTCTGGTCGTGTGTAACGTAAACGAATGTTGTCTTAAGTCTGTGGTGGAGCTTTGTGATCTCGACACGCATCTGTACACGGAGCTTAGCGTCGAGGTTTGAGAGAGGCTCGTCCATGAGGAAGACCTTAGGGTCACGAACGATAGCACGGCCGAGAGCAACTCTCTGACGCTGACCACCGGACAGAGCCTTAGGCTTTCTGTCGAGGAGATGCTCGATCTCAAGGATCTTAGCTGCCTCAACAACACGACGGTTGATCTCGTCCTTGCTCATCTTTCTGAGCTTGAGAGCGAATGCCATGTTGTCGCGAACTGTCATGTGCGGATACAGAGCGTAGTTCTGGAAAACCATCGCGATATCTCTGTCCTTAGGAAGAACGTCGTTAACGCAACGATCGTCGATGTAGATCTCACCCTCGGAAATGTCCTCGAGGCCTGCGAGCATACGGAGAGTTGTTGACTTACCGCAACCGGAAGGTCCTACCAGGATAACGAATTCCTTATCTGCAACATCGAGATTAAAGTCTGATACAGCAACAACGCCGCCTTCATACTTCTTGTAAACATGCTGGAAAGATAAACTTGCCATTTTCTTACCTCCAAAGGGCCGCGCCTATGGGCGGGCTAATTCATACAGAAATACTAACAAAGCCCCATTTTGTTTACTATATGGCATTATCCCCAAAAAAAATTAAGCCTTTTTGTAATCAATAAAGCCCCGTTTTGTTTATAATTCCCATACAATTTTGTGTTTTTTGTATGTTCTAACCAAAAAAGCAAGTATTTATGAGAACTTCAGAGCAACTGAACCTGCATATTGCTTTGTGCTATATGACAACGCAGCAGGGCCCTGAGGCACTATGTCACCTCAATGTAACCTTGTATACAAGGCGTTAGCGCAATAATATATTGAGATTCTTGTTGACAATTGTATTTTTATACATTATATTGCATAAATCTAACAAACAGAGGACAAGTATATATATGAGTAAATTTAAAGTAAGTATTATAGGCGCTACAGGTTACGTTGGAGCAGAACTCGTCAGGGGTTTTGTCGCTCATCCTGATTTTGAGATCAAGGACCTGACTAGCAGGAGCTTCGCAGGCAAGGCTTTCTCCGATGTATATCCCGTATTCCGCGGAGTATGTGATACGATCCTGAGCGACAAGGATCCTGCCGAAGTAGGCAGGGAGAGCGATCTTGTTATCACCGCGCTGCCTCACGGAGTATCTTCTGCCACCGTTCCCGTTCTTCTCGAGACCGGCGTCAGGGTCATCGACCACAGCGGCGACTTCAGATACAAAGATCTGGCAACTTACGAGAAGTCCTATAAACTCACTCATCCTCATCCCGAGCTGCTCGAAGAAGCAGTTTACGGTCTTCCCGAGTTTTACAGAGATGAACTCAAGACTGCAAGGCTCGTAGCCAATCCCGGCTGCTACCCCACATGTTCGCTGATAGCGCTCGCTCCTTTCCTTAAGAAAGGAATAATTAAGAAAGACACTATAATTATAGACGCGGTATCCGGAGTCTCCGGTGCGGGAAGGAAGGCAGATCTGGCTTACGCATTCTGCGAAGAGGATGATTCCTTCAAGCCTTACGGCGTAGTAGGACACAGACACACAACGGAGATCTCCGAGAAGTGCTCATTCCTTGCAGGCGGCAAATCAGGCGACATAACTGTCACCTTCACCCCTCACCTCGCACCCTTCAAGCGGGGCATGCTGAATACGATATATGCCAAGCCTTCAGATGAATTCAAGGATGTATCCGCTTC
>JAILMZ010000066.1 GCA_024692105.1 Saccharofermentans sp. | reverse complement strand
GACCTTAACCAGCAGTTCGTCAGCCTCGGTAAACTCGTCCTTACCAACGCTTCTCAACCTGTACAGCGGCGACAACTTCGGTTCATACGAACCACAGTCCGCATCCTTGTAGAACATCTTGTATTTGAGCCCGGTCATCTTCCACTTATCCGTATACGGAACTTTGAACAGGATCGTCGGGAAAGAATCGTCATTCTGGTTTCTTCCCTCGACTATCAGCGCGCGAAAAGGCGGCCCGAACGGCCTGCAGTCGACCTCCACGATATCTCCCGCCTTGAAGGGCGTCGGGATATTCAGATCCGAGAGTCCGCCAATGAACTTCTTATCAAAAGCGGTATAGTACCAGGATCCGCTCGCCACCACGCGCATTTCCATCCTTTCGAACCAGCATATCTTGCCGTTATAGATGTAATAGTTATATGCATGCTCATACCTGTCCCATTCATCCAGATTCCAAGCTTCGATCCTGTACCAGCCGGGACACGGTTCGTCCCCCTCTTCCATATCCTCTTGTTCCAGTTCCATCTCTTTCCTGATGTAATCTATTGCCTGCTTAAGAGTGCCGAACAAACCGCAAGGTTCGGATTTCTCTATGAGCACATCCGTGTCATACCACTCCTCGAAGAGGTAGTAAGTGCAATGATTGCGGTACATCTCGGCCAGACTGAGCTTGCCTATTGCATCGCATAGTTCATCACAGCACCTGCCAAAGAGTGCGGAAAACAATTTAGCCGTACTCTCCAGATCGCGGCCTGCCCTGACCGTATCCAGGCCGGCATAAAACGCCTCACAGGTGGCATTGCTCGCTTCGGCGAGCTGCTCGAGCATCTTACGTTTTCTTGTAATGGATACAGGCGCCTTGCATATGATCTCCGTCATCAGGTGTTCCGTCGGTATACCGTTTGCAAGAGTGTGATTGATCAGATCCTCGTAGAAACCGCATTCTTCAAGGATCCTGCGCATTAATTCCGCAGTCCACCCTTCGCCGGGCTGCATAAGCGGGATGTCACCTACTGAAGTGAGTTCAAGACACTCATTATCAGGCAGGTAATACAGCCTGCACGGCTTGCGGATCATGAGCAGCAGCATGATGCTTTCCAAAGGCTCTCTGCTCTTCCCGTCCCATATGGCGATCATGCGGTCGCACTTCTTCAGCATCTCAACGCAGTTATTCTTCTCGCTTACCTTCTCATACTGTTTGCTCCTGCATCTTCCGTACACCCTGTGTGCGAGATCCGAATCCCCGAGCAATATCTCATCGCCCGCATCCATGCAGGCATAAATGTCATACCAGAACCCCTTCGGATAATCACACAACCTTATTAAAGAACCGCACACATAAACGACCATACTAATCCTCCCTTACCCGTACATTTACACTTGCATCTTACACAGAGGCATGTACGCAAATAGGTGCATCAACTCAGCAAAAAAAATAAACAGATAACCCCACGGGCTATCTGTTCAAAATCGCATTATAAACGAGTATTCCTATATTGTTTGATTAGCAGTTCTTATCAGAATTATACTGAGTCAAAAGCGCTCTAATTCGATATCTTAAGACTATCATATTATCTCCCTCTCCTCACTGACTATCTCTGCCTCGGTATTATTCTCCACAAACTCCGAGATCTCATCCATCAGGCTATCCGCCATCGCATTGTGGGGTACTATGGCCGCCACGCCTATGACAATAAACTGATGCACGTCCTGCTCGCCTGTCTCAGCCGCCGAAACATGGAACTTGTTCTGCAGCTTTGCCACCAGGCTCTTGACTATCATCCTCTTCTCTTTAAGGCTGTGCACCCACGGCGCATGCAGCCTGAATTCGATCGTTGCTACTTTCATATCTTTACCCTTTCAACGCAACTACCCTCTGATACAGCAGATGGAACTTCCCCAGGTCCGAATCACTATGGTAGTGACCGAAATACCATTCCTTGAACCTTATCGTCTGCGTAAGCAGATCAAAGAACCCCGTCAGCTCATTGGCCGACCGGAAGTAAACATTATCCATATTAAGCGCGCACAGAGTCGTCTCCGGAGCGCAGTGCGTAAGCACATAGTCGACTTCACCGCCGCACTTCTCCAGGTTGGCAACAGCCTCTTCGTATTCTTCTTCAGACGGCATCTCTCTTGCCCACCAGGACACACCTTCCTTACGCCACGCCTTATCCGTGGACTCCGCTCCGCCCATCGTAAAGAACGTAAGACCGTCGATCTCGTAGACCTGCCCTCTCATCAGGTGCAGTATGCTGTCAGTAATACGGTGAACCTTTCCACCGTGCCACTCCTCCAAAGGGTACGAATCCAGCAGGTCGTGGTTCTCATGGTTCCCGTCGATAAACAGTGTCGTGAAATTCCTCTTCCCATACGTCTTCTGTATATAGCGATCCTGATCCTCATCACCCCACACGCCGCCGAAATCCCCAAGCACGATCAGATAATCGTCCTTCGTGAGATCCTTACGATAATAGTAGATCCTAAACATATCCGCCGAGTGCTCGGAATATACCACGTGCTGGTCAAGGTCATTGCCGTCGATCGGGTGCTTCTTCCCGTCTTCACCGCTTCGTTCGAGTTCAAATCCGGACATAGTTTTATCCGTGCGGATCGCCTCGAACTGCTCGTCGGTTATATTCCCTGCGCGGCACATCTCATCAGCATAGAGCAGGATGAACGCGTTCCTTACGATATCTTCTTTTGGGTAGCCCCACTTCTTATATGAATCTACTGCATCACCATGCAAGACTATAAGATCGCTCATATTCTCTTCTACCCAGTCGGTCAGAGCGCCTTTCTTATATGGCTTCGACCAGAACTTATTCAGATACGAGAGTTTCTCATTCTCCACACTGTAGTCGTAGCTCTTACGGAGTTGTTCTTCTAACTCTTCTATCCTCTTCCTGTTCTCATCAAGGGCAGCACGCTGCTCGTCTATCAAGGCCTCCTTCTTGCGAAGCTGCTCTTCGAATCTGGCCTTCTCTGACTGCATCTCCCTCTTGAAGCCTTCCTCGAGCTTCTCCGAGTACTCTTTTACGACCTCTTCCACCTTGGCAGAGACATTCTCTTCATGAGACTCTGTAAGCTCTTTGAGGCGCTGCTCTGCATCCTGCTTCGCGGCTAAGGCTTCTTCCAACCTCTTACTGTCGTCGGAATTGTTGATGTAT
>JAILMZ010000012.1 GCA_024692105.1 Saccharofermentans sp. | reverse complement strand
AGGTGTTGCTTTCACACGTGACCCTGCCACAGGTGAGAAGGGCCTCTTCGGTGAGTTCCTTACAAACGCACAGGGTGAGGATGTTGTTGCAGGCGTTCGTACTCCTATGAAGATCGCAGAGATGGAGCAGAAGTTCCCTGAAGCATTCGCTCAGTTTGTCAATGTTTGCGAGACACTCGAAAAGCACTACAGAGACATGCAGGATATGGAGTTCACAGTTGAGCACGGTAAGCTCTACATGCTCCAGACAAGAAACGGTAAGAGAACAGCTCAGGCTGCCATGAAGATCGCTTGTGACCTGGTTGACGAAGGTATGAGAACACCTGAGGAAGCAGTTGCCATGATCGATCCGAGAAACCTCGATACACTTTTGCACCCTCAGTTCGATCCTGCAGCTCTTAAGGCTGCTGAGGCTATCGGCAAGGGCTTGGGCGCTTCTCCGGGAGCTGCATGCGGTAAGATCGTATTTACTGCTGACGATGCAGTTGCATGGCACGACAGAGGAGAGAAGGTAGTTCTCGTAAGACTCGAGACATCTCCTGAAGATATCACAGGCATGAAAGCTGCTGAGGGTATCCTCACAGTACGTGGCGGTATGACATCACACGCTGCGGTTGTTGCACGTGGTATGGGTGAGTGCTGCGTATCCGGCTGCGGCGAGATCGCTATGGACGAAGCTAACAAGTGCTTCACGCTCGCAGGCAAGACATATAAGGAAGGCGACATCATCTCCCTCGACGGTTCTACAGGTAAGATCTACGACGGCGCTATCGCTCAGATCGACGCTGATCCTAACAACGGTTATTTCGGCCGCATCATGAAGTGGGCTGACGAGTACAAGAGACTCGAAGTAAGAACTAATGCTGATACACCTAACGATGCTAAGAAGGCTCGTGAGCTCGGTGCTGAAGGTATCGGTCTCTGCCGTACAGAGCACATGTTCTTCGGTGAAGGCAGAATCGAAGCATTCCGTGAGATGATCTGCTCCGACACAGTTGAGGAGCGTGAGGCTGCACTCGAGGTTATCCTCCCTATGCAGCAGAGTGACTTCGAAGCACTCTATGAGGCTCTCGAGGGACATCCCGTTACTATCAGATTCCTTGACCCGCCGCTCCACGAATTCGTTCCTACAGAAGAAGCTGACATCAAGGCTCTTGCTGACAAGAAGGGCAAGTCCGTAGAAGACATCAAGACACTTATCTCTTCTCTCCACGAGTTCAACCCTATGATGGGTCACAGAGGATGCCGTCTCGCAGTTACATATCCTGAGATCGCCAAGATGCAGACAAGAGCAGTTATCCGCGCTGCAATCAATGTCAATGCTAAGCATCCCGACTGGAACGTAACACCTGAGATCATGATCCCTCTCGTTTGCGAGATCAAGGAGCTCGTTAACGTTAAGAAGGTTGTTGTTGCAGTAGCTGACGAAGAAATCAAGGCTGCAGGCGTCAACATGAACTACAAGGTTGGTACAATGATCGAGATCCCGAGAGCAGCTCTTACAGCTGACGAGATCGCTAAGGAAGCTGAATTCTTCTGCTTCGGTACAAACGACCTCACACAGATGACATTCGGTTTCTCCAGAGACGACGCAGGCAAGTTCCTCACAGCTTACTATGAGTCCAAGATCTTCGAGTCCGATCCGTTCGCAAGGTTAGACCAGAACGGCGTTGGTAAGCTCATGAAGATGGCTATCGAGAACGGTAAGGCAGTACGTCCTGACCTCCACCTCGGTATCTGCGGCGAGCACGGCGGTGACCCGACATCCGTAGAGTTCTGCGATGAGATCGGTCTTGACTATGTATCCTGCTCACCTTTCCGTGTACCGATCGCAAGACTTGCTGCTGCACAGGCTGCAATCGCGCACAAGAAGTAATATCACTTGCTCGCTTAGGTCCTCCGCGCTTCGCTTGTGCGGAAAACGCTCACAAGTAATATTTCTTGTGAGAAGTAGTAGTTAAGAGTTATTGACCGGAGTCCTTACGGGCTCCGGTTTTTTTATACTCTGAATTAATTGCCGGTATCAGATATAATAATGTTTGTAAATCAACGGCAGGAATGAACGATGGGTAATAGCACAGACATATTTGAATCAGTTAACAAACACAGAGGCCAGATCATGGGCCTGGCTGCCGTGTGGGTTTTTGTCTTTCATGTCCGCAACGAGTTAGGACTGTTCGGGGAGATTCCGTTCCTGAGCCGTGCTGAGTTCTATTGCAACACTTTCGGTTTCTGCGGAGTTGATATCTTCTTGCTGTTATCCGGATGGGGTTTATATCATGCAATCAACAAACACAGTCTGAAGGACTTTTACATAAGACGGTTCAGGCGATTGTTCCTTCCGTTCTTTGCGGTCGTATTTGCCAAGGCCTTATATGGCCATTGGGATATATTACGGTATGTAAAGGCCCTTACCGGTTGGACATTCCTTACGGAAAACGTATATGAGCCAATTTGGTTCATTCCTTCGATCGCACTGCTGTACCTGTTTTTCCCGCTTTACCGCTTTGTTTTCGAGAAGTTCTCAAACAAGTATGTGTTTACCGGTGCTGCAATTGCACTCTGGTATGCTTTGGCAGTCTTGGGAACAATGATCTCGCCCCGGACCGATATATATCTGTTTATTAACAGGATCCCGGTGTTCATGGTCGGTGTCCTTTGCGGATGGATGACTTACAACAAAAAGAAGATCAGCGGGATCGTACCGTGGATAGTGCTTTCCGCCATGCTTGTGGCGGGCTTTGTGCTGATGAACAATGTCCTTTTCGAGGGCTGGCATTTCCTGCTTCCCGAACCGCGCAACGGACTTCCTGCTTTCCTCATCGGCATTTCGATGTGCTTTTTGTCCGGCAAGCTGTTCAATCTGCTTGACAAGGTTAAAGTCATTCAGAAAGCATACGGCTTTATCGGGAAGATGTCACTTGAATTCTATGTGGTACAGGAGATAATCCTCTATTCACTGTATATGGAAGTCTATTTTTCCGGATCCGGATTTAACCTGCATCTGTTGGTGTTCATAACACTGCTTCTGGCACTTGGCGGAGGGTATATCCTTTATCTGATCGAAACGGTGATCTCCAAGAAAATGGACGGGAAGCCGGTATTTACGGCTCCCACGAAAAAGAAATAACGGATTATTCCAGGACCACCGGGTTCTGAGTGTTTATTACTGCTGCGGCAAATTCCCCCATGTCCAAAGTCTCGCAATTTGAAGGCAGGGCTGAAATGTCTATGCCGTACTCTTCGATGCTCTCAAGGCAGACCGTCACAACGGGGACATCACTATATAATTCTTTAAATTCCTTATATAAAGTGTTGTTGTCGGAAAACAGCTTCACACCGGATCCTGCGACCAATATCCTGACGATATCGGCCTTCCTGGAATCAAGCGCAGTGAGGAACGCTCTGAAAAGGTCTCTTCCGTGGGCAGTGTCATTTGCATAATAATCGTGCTTGATGATGACGGACAGTCCGCCGCCGTGAGATAACTCAAGCTGCTCGGGCTCGACCTCGATTACGGGCGAGTCCTCTAATATGACAGAATCGGTGCTTACTATATCAAGCTTGTCTCTTTCCCTGTTGTTCATCAAAATCCCTCCCGTCTGAAGATAGGAACCTCATCGATCTCTGGATGGAGTTCTTGGAGTTGCCCCACGGCTTGTCCTGGTTCCTGTAGTCGAACTTGAGCGTGAACCATTCGACATCTTCGATAAGTCCCTCGAAAGCATCCTTGTTCTTGTCGGCAAGCGCGCTGACAAAATCCGCAGCATCGTTCTGGCTGAGCTTTGCCGCCTGCCTCAGGAGCATCGACAAATGCGGAAGGCAGTGATAGGGGATAGCCGCGAACTTATCCTTGAAAGCGGGATCGTGCGAATACATCCAGCCGATGACTTCAATGTAGTGGGTCATGGCCTCGTCCATGTTCTTGCAGATGGGGCACATGGCGACTCTCTTGTCGATCTTGTCTGCGATGGAATTCAGTTTGCCCTTGTAGTCTGTTGTCCTTCCCTTGATAAGGCCGGCCTTCTGGGGCGCTGCGGCACAGAGTTCCCCGGTGATATCGTCGTTGAAGTCCTTGAGGTGAGTGTGCATCATGAGACCAAGACCGAGCCTGTTCGTGACGGAACGGTTCAGCTTGCCCATATGCTCGGGGCAAAATCCGGTCTTGTTAGTGATTATGCGGGTATCGGGCTCCATTAGGGAGGGGCCGAGGTAGTATTCGAGATAATTCTGCTCCGCCTTGTCTCTTAACTGGCAAAGCGGGCAGCCGTCAGCAGCGGAGTATGCGTCATTGACGGGTATCATGTAGATCTTTTCCATATTATTCCTCCGTATTTGCGGCATCCAGGTGGATAAGCCTTCCGGCCCTGACGTTAACGCCGTTGGTCGTGATCGAGGTGTATTCCTCGACGGCCATGCCGACTTTCTGCTGTACGGACTGCAGTACTTCCTGCGCATCGTATCCGTAGTAGAGGGCTATATCCAGACTGATGATGATTCCGTAGGTCTGTTTCTCGGTCTTAAAGTCCGTTACCTCGGCAAAGCCGGGAACATCCTTTAAGACGATCTTGATGAGGTCGAGCAGGGCTTCGTCCGAGATCGAATATGAACCGAGGGAAGAGAAGGTGGGGCGGACGACCGTCCTGTCGGAGTCCTGCGCCATCGGTGCGACGCCTCTTTCGCGGTCGAAACGCTGCCTGAGTTTCGACAGAGGGTCCGAGAAATATCCCGAGAACTCGTGCTTTACTTCCATGCTCGGCACGGGGATGGTGTGCATGCCTTCCGTGAGCCTCGTGCTCCTGGCAACGCGGCGTTCCTCTTCGGTCGAGACATCCTCGATCCTGATGAGCATCGAAGGCTGGTTCAGCCAGAGGTTATTGCAGATCTTGCTGAGCATCGAATCGGAAGTGCCAAGTATCATCAGCGCCTTCGGCATATTCTCGAGAAGGGCGCGGCGCATGACCGCGGACCTCGTCTCATCAAGGAAGATCGCCTGGCGCACGGATTCCATCTTGGTGGGAGCCTTCTTGGCTGAGGTGCCGGTGATGATGCGGCTTCCGTTGATCAGAAGGCCGTCGTCGATTATGTAATTGATGCTGTTCTCGCGGGCAACCTTGATGGCGCGCGTGCTCTTGCCGGTGCCCGAAGGTCCGACGAAAGCGATGACTGCGATATGGGACAGCTGCTCACGGGTAGCCTGCTCGCTCTCCAGGATGCGCTCGATGTTGCGTTCTGTCTCGGCAGCCGACGGTCCGGTCATATTAGTACGCTTCAGGGATTCGCGGAAATCCGCGAACAGAGCCCTGTTCTTCGTACGGGCAGGCGCACCGCCGCTCGCGACAGGCTGATTTAAAGGCGCCTCATCCTGATGCGACAAATCAAATACCTCTTATCAGTTGTTCCAGTTGTGGAAAACTTCCTGAATATCTTCGTTCTCTTCCATCATGTCGAGCATCTTCTCGAGCTGCGCGACTGCTTCGGGATCCGTAACGTCGTTGGTGGTAAGGGCTACGGGACCGAGGCTGGAAGCCGCGAAAACATATCCCTTGTCCTGCAGTGCTTCGCAGACGGCATAGTAGTCAGCGGGAGCCGTCGTGATCTCATAGCAATCCTCGTCGCCGTTGAAATCTGCCGCACCGGCTTCAAGCGCATCTGTCATGACAGCGTCCTCATCAGGGTAGTCCTCACGGGACACGATGATGGAGCCCTTCTCCTCGAAAAGGAATCCTACGCTTCCGGATACGCCCAGGTTACCGCCGTTCTTATCGAAAATGTGTCTTACGTCTGCCGCTGTTCTGTTACGGTTGTTGGTCAGGGCTCTTACCATGACGGCAATGCCTGCGGGACCGTAACCTTCGTATGTTATTTCTTCGTAATCGTCGCCTTCGCCGGCCTCCGCTGCCTTCTTGATGGCGCGGTTGATGTTGTCGTTGGGCATGTTTGCCGACTTGGCCTTTGCGATGACCACCTTAAGTCTTGAGTTTCCGTCGGGGTCGGGTCCGCCTGCCTTAACTGCTATGGCGATCTCCTTTGCGATCTTGGTGAATATCGCACCCTTGGCTGCGTCCGAAGCCTCCTTTTTCCTCTTGATGTTATTCCACTTTGAATGTCCGGACATATATACCTCCACTTGTTATGTAATCTAATTAATAAGTTTATCAAAAAAACATTTTAATTACATCCGTAATGAAAATGTCAAAAATATTTTCACTTAAAATGTTATGAAAACTTGTTTTTTTACATAGCCTGTTGTATAGTTTGTTATGCGTACGTTTGGGTTCATTGTGCCTGTTTTCATGTGAATGCGCACGCAATTCGTTCATTAATCTTGGGAGGGATTCATGAAGAGATTAGGTGATATTCTCGTTGAAAGCGGCTTTTTGAACGCTTCTGAACTTGCTGAAGCGTTATCAGTTCAGAAAGAAACAGGCAAACGTCTCGGAGAAGTTATCGTTGAGAGCGGTCTCATGACCGAGTTTGATATTCTCCGCGCAGTTTCCAGCCAGTACAATTATCCGATCATTGACCTGTCGAGCATCGAAGTAGATCCGAAGGCCACGTCTCTGCTTACGCAGAAGTTCTGCGAAGAGAACGTCGTTCTTCCGATCGGTTTCGATGACGAGAAGCTCGTAGTAGCGATCGATGACCCGATGAATATTACGATTGAGGATGAGTTGCAGTTCCAGACCGGTTACCAGATAACCATGATGCTCGCAACTCATTCTTCCATTCTCGATGCCGTAAAGGTTAACTACGGTAAAGAGAACGCTGCCAAGGCAGCCGAAGAGCTCGGTGCGGATCTCGAAGGAGATGAAGTTTCCGAGAACTCTGACATCGCAGAAGCAGTCAACAGCGCACCTGTTGTTAAGCTCGTTAACTCGATGATCGACTACGCTATCCGTGCAGGCTCATCCGATATCCATATCGAGCCTATGGAAGACCGCGTAAGAGTCCGTATCAGAATCGACGGTGTCATGCAGGAGATCATGAGCAACCCTCTGTCTGCAAGAGACGCCATCATAACAAGAATCAAGATCCTCGGCGGAATGAACATCGCCGAGAAGCGTATCCCTCAGGACGGCCGTATCACGACCGAGATCAACGGCGAGGACGTCGACATGCGTGTATCCATTCTCCCCACAGTTACAGGTGAGAAGACCGTTATCCGTATCCTGGCCAAGAACGATGCTAACCTTAACAGATCCTACCTCGGTATCAGCGATCACAACAATGAGATGATCGACAAGATGGTTAAGGTTCCTCAGGGTATCTGCCTTATCTCAGGCCCTACGGGTTCAGGTAAGACAACAACACTTTATACACTTCTTTCAGAGAAGAACTCTCCCGAGACAAACATAATCACGGTCGAAGACCCTGTCGAGATCCGCATCCCCGGACTTAACCAGGTACAGGTTAATGCCAAGGCGGGAATGACCTTCGCGAGCGGTCTTCGTTCCATCCTCCGTCAGGACCCTGATATCATCCTCGTCGGTGAGATCCGTGACGGTGAGACTGCAGAGATCGCGATGAGAGCTGCCATCACCGGCCACTTGGTATTCAGCACCATCCATACGAATGACGCCGTATCTTCGATCAACCGTCTTATCGATATGGGTCTTGAGCCTTATATGGTCAACTCGGCACTCGTAGGCGTTGTCTCCCAGCGTCTCGTTCGCCGTATCTGCACCAACTGCAGAGAATCATACGATCCTGATGAGTATGATATCGAGATGCTCCGTCTTGAACCCGGCCAGAAGATCTATCGCGGCAAAGGCTGCTCCGAGTGTGCCGAGAAGGGGTACAAGGGACGTATCGCGATCCATGAGATCGTAATCATGACTAAGAAGATGAAGAGCCTTATCGAGAAGCGTGCAAGCGAAGAAGAGATGCGTCAGCTCGCTGTCACGGAAGGTACTCAGATGCTGCAGGATTCCGCCAGAGATCTGGTTCTCGAGGGAATCACGACGGCTGACGAGCTTAACAGAGTTGCTTACACGATTGACTAAGGAGGTTATATAGCGTGGAAGAGTTTAGTTTATCAATCGAATCGATCTTGTCTGAGTCAGTCAAGATGGGTGCATCCGATACCCATATTACTGTCGGACTTCCTCCGATGATCCGTGTCGACGGCATGTTGATGCCGATGGGCAGGACACCGCTGACTGCTGCTGATACCGAGTATCTCTGCAAGTCCATGATCGATAAGTCAAGACAGCAGTATCTCAACGAGCGTGGTGAGATCGACTTCTCATATGTCGTTGAGGACTACAGCCGTTTCAGATGTAATGTATTTAAGCAGAGAGGTACATATGCTCTCGCTGCCAGAACCATTACAAATGAGATTCCTACATGCGAACAGCTCGGACTTCCTAACATTTTCAAAGAATTCGTTATGCTTCCGAGAGGCCTTATCCTTGTCACGGGTCCTACGGGTTCCGGTAAGTCTACAACACTTGCAGCGATGATCGGCCACGTTAACAACAACAAGAAGTGCCACATCCTGACACTTGAGGAACCTATCGAGTACCTCCATATGCACGGCGAAGCAATGATCAATCAGAGAGAGATCCACGAGGATACACTCTCATTCGCCAACGCACTCAGAGCTGCTCTCAGTGAAGACCCGGATATCATCCTCGTCGGAGAGATGCGTGACCTCGATACTATCAGTACCGCGGTTACGGCAGCCGAGACAGGACACCTCGTTCTTTCCACACTCCATACATCTTCCGCAGCTGATACAGTCAACCGTATCATCGACGCGTTCCCGCCTTATCAGCAAGATCAGATCAGAGTCCAGCTGTCGACCGTTCTTGTTGCAGTTATCTGCCAGACGCTCGTACAGAGGATCGGCGGCGGCCGTTGCGCAGCTTTCGAGATCATGATCTGTAACGACGCTATCAGAAACAACATCCGTGAAGGTAAGACATATCAGATCGACAGTGCCATCGCCACATCACTGCAGGCAGGCATGTGCCCTCTCGATTTCTACCTCGCAGAGCTTGTTAAGAGAAAGATAATCTCCAGAGATACAGGTATCCAGAGATGCCGTGTGCCTGAGGATTTCAAGAGATTCCTGAACAATGCAGGCCAGTCACAGAGCCCGCTCTTCGGAGACCTCGAATTTGCTTGATATTGGCAAATTGATTATTGTTTAAATTTTTAAGGAGGAGGAAAACAATATGGCTAATTTCAGATATCAAGTAGTCGATGCCGCAGGTAAAACTACCGAAGGCGTTATTGAAGCTACATCTATCGGCGAAGCTACAAAAAAGCTTAAAGCAGATGGTAAATATGTATCTTCATTGACTCTTGATAAAGGTCCGGGACTTGCCGGTATGGAAGTCGGAAGCCCCAAGCTCAGCACAAAGGACCTCGTTCTGATCACAAGACAGCTGGCTTCATTGCTTTCTGCAGGTATCACGGTAGTAAGGGCACTCGACATGCTCTATCAGCAGGTTGAGTCCAAGAAGGCAAAGAAATGTATCGGTGAAATATACGAAGCAGTTCAGAGCGGTCGTTCTTTGTCAGAAGCATTCAG
>JAILMZ010000148.1 GCA_024692105.1 Saccharofermentans sp. | reverse complement strand
TCTCGATATCCAGGACCTTGATGCCTTCTTCGGTCAGGACGCAGTTGCCGACTCCGTCATAGTACGAGTAGTCTAAGATGTTGCTGATATCTGCTACCCATGAGTAGTCTTTTACATCCCTGATATCAGAGACTGTTCCGTTTTCCAGATCGATGTAGCAGATCTTGTCTTCCATATTGTATGTGTTGAAAATGAAGCAGAACTGCGCATCTCCCAGGTAGAGGAAACCCTTCATTATCAGGATCTCATCCGCTATGAAGGTATCTTCCAGCCTGATGTCAGTCACTTCACCGTCCGGAGAAGTAAACTCGACATAGTTATCGTCGCCGGTATCAAGGAAGACCTGATAGCAGTCTACCGAATAACCGTCCGCCGTCCAGGAATTGCCAGTTATCCTGTTTTCCGCTTCATAGCTTCCGTCTGTAGTCACATCTTCGGCTGATACAATCTCTTCAGTCGCAGGATCGAACATTATGATCTTGTACTGGTACTTACCGCTGTTCTTCCAGTTTGCGTAGAGTTTTACCATGTCACCGCTTACCGAGACCGACTCGACAATGATGTGGTCTGCTGCGGGATCAAGGTCGCTGACGATCTCCTTGACATCCTTGTCGTACTGATGCATTCCGTTGCTGTCATACACCTGTATGAATCCGAAAGCATATGGTGAATTGTCGTAATCATCGAGATCGTAGTATTCGGAACCGATGGTAAGGAAAACGATGAGGTCTCCTGCCATGCCCAGGACGTGATTGTCCATATAGAAATAATCAGCAGGATCAAGGCCGTTATCCACATACGTTACCTTGGAGTCGTACCATGTGCTGTCTTCCTTGATGATCTCCTTGGTCCTTGTTTTCGAGCTGCATGCGGTGCAAAGCAAGGCAGGAAGAAGGACTGATGCAGCCGCAACAGCAGCTGCAATGCGCTGTGATAGATGTTTCATATATACATACCCCCATATGCATTTTCTATTATACCAATAAACTACAAAGGCCTGAACTAATCGCTCAGGCCTCCATGTCTTCAAATATCAGGATGTTCTTGCCGTGCTGCTTGCCGTAGTACATGCGCTCGTCGGCTTTCTTGATGACCTCTTCCGGCTCTTTGTATTTCGGCTTGTATTCGGCGAGGCCTATCGTGGTCGTGACGAATATCTGCTTGGTGAAGAACGTCGTCGGATTGGATTCTATCGTCTTGCGGAGACGTTCGACTCTGCTCTTTGCTATTGCCTTGTCACAGTTCTTGAGAAGGATAACGAATTCCTCGCCGCCCCAACGGCAGATATCGCAGCCCGGGAGTTCCTGCCTGATCATGGTAGCTGCATGTTGCAGCACCTCGTCGCCGGCCTCGTGTCCGTAGGAATCGTTGACGCGCTTGAAGTCATCAAGGTCGCAGAACGCGATACAGAAGCGGTTGTCCTCATCAGTCATGAGATCTCTTACGAGCGGCAGGAAACCTCTGCGGTTCAGCAGGCTCGTGAGTGCATCTTCGTGGGCATCGACCGAGAGCTGCTTGTTCTTGGCAACGAGACTTGTAACCGTGTTCTCACTCGTGAAGATGTACATCGAAGTATAGAAGATGACTGCGAAGACCATCGCGAAAGCGGAGAAGACCACCAGTATCAGTCTTATTCCGGGAGTGACGTCGTATACCGGCTCTTCGTAGAAGAACCTGAGGTAAAGAATAATGAACGTGATGAAGTCCAGGAAGAGTATCAGGGCGATGGACCATCTCTTTCTTCCTTTGACCAGACTGCTTCCGAAATAAATGATTATCGGGATGATCGAGAACAGCAGGTAGATCGGGCCGCACCCAAGTCCCACCATATATGCGGAGACAGCAGCGTATACCGTAACTTCCACGACGATGCTTACATAGACCGGCATGATGTATCCGACACGGGTAAGGAAGAAGCAGAGGGTATAGACAACTACGCTGAGGATGTTAAGGAACATCATCGGAAGCACATCGGCAACTCCGTAGATGACCATCAGTACTGCATGAACAAAACCCATTACGACAACCGTAAATGCAAAAGTGTGGTCGACAAGGAAATGTACCGCTTTATTGAATTTCTGCGGATCGGTCTCTTCGGTTTTTGTCTTTGTCGGTTTGGCGCTCATTGTGTGAGTATCCTCTTGGCAAGGGTCGTTCGGGCCTTCTGTTATGCATTTATGATTTTACTAGCAAAAATAGTTATACGTATGTAAATTGTATGAACTATTTGTGAGATGTACATTATGGTAGAATGTATGCGGGTATATATAAATTACAAATATGGGGTGTAATTATGGCTGAGTTTCTGAACGGCATAACCGGGTGGTTTGTCGCAGATAAGGTGGTGGCGTATCTTTTCATCGCACTGTTTATCTGGGGCGCAACGAACAAGTTCGGCAGGAAGAACGAGTTTAACGACGATTTCACAAGTCTTGAGAATATGAAGTCACTGCAGGGCTTTGCCGCTTTGGGCGTCATCCTGCACCATATCTCACAGGAACCGTTCTTCCAGGAAGAAGGAGTGCTCTCGGCATTCGTTAATGCAGGCGTGTATTTCGTAGCTATCTTCTTCTTCTGCTCAGGCTACGGACTCCTCAAGAGCTTCGATACCAAGAAGGATTACCTCAAGGGGTTCATCGGCAAGCGTGTCGTAAAAGCGCTCGTGATCCCGTTCTATGTCAATGTCATCATATACGGTATTTTGATGTTCATTGTTAAATGGCCGGTCGAGCCTCTGCAGTGGGTCACCAACTTCCTGGGCATCACCATGATGAACAGATTTGCATGGTTCCCGATCATACTCGTCATGCTCTATCTCGTGTTCTATCTGTGCTTCAGGTTCATCAAGAACCGTCCGGCATGCTTTATCGTTATCGGCCTGTTCATCATAAGCCTCGGCATCACCACAAGCGTCGTGGGACATTTCGCGTGGTGGTATGGTCCGGATAACTGGTGGATGGACGATGCTTATTTCGAGAACAATTTCCAGTGGTGGATGGATCAGCAGATCTTCTGGTTCAACGGTGAGTGGTGGGCCAACTCGGCACCCGCGTTCCTTACGGGACTGCTCTTTGCGAACTACGAGAAGCAGATCGTCGCTTTCTTCAAGAAGAAGTACATCCTCAAGCTCCATGCTCTCATGGTCGTAACCATACTCCTGTTCATGCTTTCAGAGTTCGGCCAGAGAGTGTTCGGTTACTGGACTGAGTGGGAGGGCAAAGGTCCTGCCATTGACGATAAGATTAAGACATACTTCCTGCAGGCACCGCTCCTGTTTGTGTTCCCGGTACTCGTATTCATCCTCATGATGAAGTATCACGTAAACAATCCTGTATCGCGTTTCTTCGGAAAGTATTCACTGCACACATACCTCATGAACCTGGCAGCCATCACGGTGTGCCGCTTCATCGAGGTGCCTGATGCACTCGTCATGGTCGGCGACGTTAAGAACAATCTCTTCATCTATGCGGTAACGGTAACCATCCTGTCCGTCATTATGGGTGTCATCGAACAGAAGATCACGACCAAGGTTCAGGATCTTATCTACAGGAAGCCTGCGCCCGTTGTGGTGGATACATATGTCAGGCCGTCGCTCCTTGATGACGACAAGCCTGCCACGATGGCAAACGTAAAGACTGAGATCATGGCTGATGAGAAGGCGGAAGCAAAGGCTGAAGAAGCAAAGAAAGAGCCTGCCCAAAAGCCTGAGAAAAAGTCTGAAGACAAGCCTGAAGAAAAGCCTGCAGAGAAGAAAGCAGAGCCCAAGGCTGAGAATAAGCCTTCAGGCAAGTCAAAGAAATCCAAGAAGAAAAAGGGTTAACTCAGTATTTAACGCTTCCCAGAGCCACACCTTCGATGATGTTCTTGCTGCAGAAGATATACACGATTATCGGCGGCAGGAAGAAAAAGACTTCAGGTATTTTTACGTAAATGTTCCACGTGATGGGAAGAGTCTTCTTATCGTTCTCGAGTAAGATGATGGCAGGAACATACTGGTCGTACCAGACTTTGGAGAAGCAGAAGATAAGCTGAGTGGCGATCGCAGGCTTCATGAGCGGCAGAATGATCTGATTGAAGATCCTGAACTCGCTTGCGCCGTCAAGCCTTCCTGATTCCACGAGTTCCTTTGAGAAAGTAGACTGCAGATACATGCGCATGAAGAACACTGTGATGGGTGATGCGATGGCAGGCATTATGACCATCGAAAGATGGTTGATCATTCCGATCTCCCAGACGAACTGATAGTAACCGATCGTCGAGATTACGGTCGGGATCATCATGCAGATGATAATGAAATTCTCGACCGGCTTTTTGAGTTTCCACTCATAAGCCGTAAGTCCGTATGCGGCAATGGCAGAGACGTACATACAGCCCGCAGTGCTGATAACGGATACTATGATCGAGTTATAAAAGTTAAATATCAGCTCGGACTGGCAGAACAGTGAAATGTCTTTCCAGTACTTTCCGAGTCGCTTGGCAGGATTGGTAATAAGCCTGACGAGCTCAGATTTCTTGCCGGGTTCTGCGGTCGTAAAAAGGATTATGAACGGCGACAGTACAAGGATCGTGATCAGGATGGACACGACATAAGTAGCGATCCTTAATTTAAGATCCCTTTGCTGGAGTATGGTCCTCTCATGTGTCGCGTTGCTGCTCATATTATTCCAGCCCGCCTGCCTTCGCTGCTTCTCTTAGTTCCTTCTTCCTGAGCTTTCTAAGTCTTGCTTCATCCTTATCCCTGATGAAGATAAAGTAGATGATCAGCGCGCCGACTCCGCACATGGCGAGTAGTATGAGGCTTGCCGCTGAAGCACGGTCGTAGATGTACCCGCCCATGTATGCCTGGTTCATGATGTACTGCATCATGGTGAGGTTGATCCTCAAACTGTCGAAAAGTCCGAACGATGACGGGACATTGAACATGCCAAGACCGTCAACAAGCGTAACGACGCTGATGAAGAACAGTACCGGCTTCATGCAGGGTATGGTAACGCGGAAGAACGTCTGCAGACGGTTCGCGCCGTCCATCTCCGCGGCCTCGAAAATCTCCACCGGCACGCTCGTTATGCCCGCCACGGCATAGATGAATGTAATTCCGAAGTGCATAAGTATCGATACGACAATGATCAGGAACCTGATGGACAGGAAGAACTTGATGTCCTGCACGGTGATGCCGAATCCATCGATCAGCATGGCCATATAGACGTAGCCGACGGCCATTGCGGTAGTCATTACGAGGTGTTCGAGAAGAATGCCGCTTAAAGCGGAACCTTCAATCAGCTTGGGGAAGATGAATGCCGTCTTATAGATAGTCCTGCCCTTGATCTTGAGTCTTCTGTCTGTGACGGCTGCCGCAAGCCAGAAGGCAATTATCCATTCGGGAACGGCAGTAAGGACAAAGAACAACATTGTGTTCCTGAATGCATCATGGAAAGACTTGGCTTCGAATACCTGCTGGAAGTTTCTGTACCACGGCTCGCCTATCGAAGGCAGGAATCTCGGACCGGGATTTTCAAATCTTCTCAGGTCGCAGAAGGCATAGTAGACCGTAGTAAGGAGCGGGTAGAAATTGAATACCAGGAATATGAGAAGGAAGGGCAATACAAAGATGTACCCCCACTTGGTGTAGTGTCTCGATATGTTATTCCTATTAGCCATAGATCCCCATGAAGTGACAAACTTCAATCAGAGTTTAACATAAATAATAATTGATTGCGATTATTTGGTGCTGCCCAGAGCTACGCCTTCGACGATGAACCTCGAGCAGAGGAGATAGACGATGATCGGAGGCAGCATATATGCCCAGTCGGGAGAAGGGACCAGGGAAAGAGTCTTTTTGGCATCGTCGATGAGGATGATGCTCGGGACGAATGAATTGTACCAGTTGCTTACATATGCAAAGATGATCTGCGTTGCAATGGCAGGCTTCAAAAGAGGAAGGACGAGCTGGTTGAAGATCCTGAACTCGCTCGCACCGTCAAGTCTGCCGGATTCGACTATCTCCATCGAGAATGTTGCCTGCAGGTACATCCTCATGAAGAAGACCGTGAGCGGCGTGGCAACTGCCGGGATGATGAGCATTGCGAGGTTGTTGATCAGATGGAACTTCCAGGTCAGCTGATAGAAACCGATAAGCGCGATGGTGTTCGGGAGCATCATGAAGGCTGTGATCAGTTTGCTGAACACGGTCTTGAGCTTCCATTCGTACGCGGTGATCGCATATGCGGTCAGAGAAGAAAAATAAACATTCAGGAAAGTAGCCGAGACAGACACGATCATCGAATTCTTGAACGCATTCATGACGGTCGATTCTTTGTATACCACTCTTGCAAGAAGGCTTGATGGCTCGCCGACTATCGTGCTCTCGTCCACTTCGGGTTCAAAGAAGATGAGTACGAACGGCAGCAGTATAAGCAGCACGAGTGCTATCGATACGGCATAGACCGTGATCTTGAGTTTAAGATCGTTCTTCTTGAGCATTGTATTTGTCATAGTATTGCTGCTCATGTCATGCCGCCTTCTTCATTGCTTTGAGTTCTTTCTTTCTGAGCTTCTTGGCCTTTGCCTCATCCTTATCCCAGAGGAATACAAAGTACAGTATTCCAGCGATGATTATTGCGAACCCAAGAAGGACAACACTTGCCGCGGAAGCTCTGTCGTAAATGTACGATCCCATGAATGCCTGATTCTGCAGATACTGCATAAGCGTAAGTGCTTTACGCGAGGAGTCGAAAATACCGAACATTGCCGGGACATCTACCATCGCGAGACCATCTATTACCGAGATGACGGTGATGAAGAACATAATGGGCTTCATGCAGGGAACAGTGATGTGGAAGAATGTCTTCCATCTGTCCGCACCGTCTATCTCCGCCGCCTCGAAAACTTCGACCGGGATGCCGGTAATACCTGCCACGGCATAGATAAACGTAATGCCGAAATGCATGAACATGTATACGACTATTATGAGGAATCTTACAGAGAAGAAGAACTCAAAATCTTCGTCCGTATATCCGAAACCGTTGATCATGGAAGCTATATAAACAAAACTGATAACCGATATGACTGAACTGAAGATCATCCCGGTTGCCGTGCCGCTCGCGAGCAGGTCAGGAAGCAGGAAGGCGGTCTTGAACAGCCATCTTCCCCTGATCTTAAGTCTTCTGTCGGTAACGGTGGCAGCAAGCCAGAATGCGAGTATCCACTCAGGTATCGTCGCACCGATCCAGAAGACGAAAGTGTTTCTCAGAGCATCACGGAACGAGACGGACTTTACGACTTCCACGAAATTTTTGTAGATAGGTTCTCCGATCGTCGGAAGGAAGATCGGGTTGGTATTGCCCGCATGCTTCAGTTCGCAAACAGAATAATAGAGAGTGCTTCCCAACGGCCACAGATGAAATATCAGGAAAACGAGCGCAAAAGGGATAGCGAAGATATAACCCCACTTTGAATAGTGCCTCGCTATGTGATTCCTATTTGTCATAAATCCCCTTGCGGCTTATCCAGCCAAAATCAGTTTACCATATATTGTTGAAATGCAAAATCTGAAGCGGGGATTATCAAATGATATAATTAAAACGTAACATCTTGGGGAACAAAAATGGGAATAAGGAGGAACGACTATGAAGTGCAGCAGCTGCGGAAGCACAATGACTTATGATGTCGCAAGTTATGGTCTTGTCTGTGACCACTGCGGTGCAAAAAGACAGCTTCACAAGCCCGATGAGGGAGTATCCGTTGGGGAGATGGATTTCGAGTCGGCGTTAAGAGGAGCGGGTACGAATTGGGGCGTAAGCAGACGGCTGGTTACGTGCAAGAGCTGCGGAGCGTCGATGCTTTTCGCCCCGGAGCAGATGTCCGAACTGTGCCCGTTCTGCGGATCTGCGATAGTGCTCACGCCGGAGGAGGCGGACTGCGGTATCGCGCCCAATGCGATGATCCCGTTTTCCATCACAAAGGAAGAAGTCACGGAGAAGTTCTACAGATGGAATAAGTTCGCGTTCTGGTCGCCGGAGAAGTTTCGTAAGGGCAAGGTCCTGGGCAACCTCACGCCGATCTATATCCCGTACTGGACGTTCGATGCGGACGTGGTCATTACATACAGCGGAAGGTTCGGTTATACGACAAGCAGCGGTGAGGATGAGAAGACCAATTGGTATCAGAAGTCAGGCATCGTCGAGAAACATTTGGACGATCACACGGTCTGTGGAAGCAGAAAGTTCGCAAATGACAAACTCCTGAATTCCGTTACGGCATTCAGGGAATCTGAACTCATTCCATACACACCCGACGCTCTGGCAGGAATGCCGGCGGAGATGTACACGATAGGCCTGGACGAGGCGTGGAAGAATGCACAGAACAAGGAGATGGGCAAGTGGATCACAAATGCATGCTGCGTTGCCAACGGTGCCGACTGCTACTCCGATCTGAAATACTCGGTCGAGTACCATAATCTTGCGTACAGATATGTGCTCGTTCCGGTATGGCTCACCGGATGCAGATACGGCGGAAAGATATACAACGTTGCTGCGAGCGGGCATAACGGCACGGGCAATTGCAACAGGCCTCTGTCGGTCGCAAAGCTCGTGACTATCGTGGCTTTTGTAATGGCATGCTTCATACTCGGCATGTTCATCCCGTACGTAAATCTGCTTCCTGCATTGCTGGTACCTATCGCCATCGTAGCTTTCGTGATCTACCTCGTGATGGTAATGAATGCCATGAGAGAACAGAGGGCACAGGAAGCGGCCAAGAAGGATCCTGAGCAATAAAAACAGAATACCAATGTGCATATCTTAACTGATATAATAAAAAGCACGGGACGGAATGATCCGTCACACAAGAGGAGGTAGCGTTATGGGTATGACTGAGAAGGAATACAGAAGCGGTGAAGTGATCGTCAAGGAAGGCGAGACAGGTAAGAGTTTCTTCATGCTCCTGGAGGGTCAGGCCAGCGTATATGCTGATTATGACAAAAAGGATCCTCTCCGTCTTGCTGTCCTCGAGCCGGGTGAATTCTTCGGCGAGATGGCTATCATCGAGGACTATACCAGAAGTGCTACCGTAGTTGCCAAGACCAATGCCAAGGTAGTCGAGATCCCGGGCGATGAGATGACCGGTTTCTTTGCCGAGAACCCCGATCTCATTATCGAACTCATCAAGCACCTTGCAGGAAGAGTCGATAACATGACCAACGATCTCAACAACGCACACAGTCTCTTAGAAGAGCTCCGTGCATCTGACGAGGGCAAGAAAAAGTCTCTGTTCTCCAAGATCAAGAAGCACATGGACATCTACCAGAACAATAAGAGCAAGATCCCCGAGGTCAGCCCCGAATCTCTCAAGGAGCAGTTTGCCGACCTCCCGGCAGGTGAGAATACCAAGTCTTACAGAAAGGGCATGATCATCTTCAAGGAAGGTTCCGAAGGCGATTCGATGTACATCCTCTACAGCGGAAGAGTCGGTTTCTATACCGCTTACAGAAGCAGGGATGAGGTCGAGATGGCAGTTATGGACGCAGTATCGTTCTTCGGCATCCCCGGCCTTCTGGAAGGCGAGACAAGAAGATTTACGGCTGTCTCCGAATCCAACGACACCATGGTCGAGATAATCACAAGAGATAATCTCATATCCGTATTCAACGAATGTCCGGATAAGATCATCATGGTCCTCCGTCATCTGTCCAACCAGATCAGACGCACCAACTACGACTTCCTTACCACATGTAAGGAGATCACTGAGACTTACAACAAGTAAGGGGCGGGCGCAGATGAAGGCACTTGTCATCAACTGCAGTCCCGTTAGGACAGGCGCTACTGCAGAGATAGTAAATATCATCGCAGGCGAGAT
Organism: Saccharofermentans sp.; assembly: GCA_024692105.1. Next base: position 17,216 of record JAILMZ010000148.1, on the reverse strand, counting down.
CGGCGCACGTTATGACACGAAGTGCATCTGCATCGACGATTACTCTTTTGCATTCTGCAAGGGATGCAGGGCATGCCACAAGACGGCTTCATGCGTAATGGAAGATGCCCGCGTCATAAGAGATATCATGAACGAGTTTGACGCGGCTGACATCATAGTGTCGGTCGCGCCTTCTTATTGGGCGGACATTCCGGGGCAGTACAAGGCATTCATTGACAGGGTAACTCCCTGGTGCAACACGCACGAGCCTCATGCGAGCCTAAAGCCCGGCAAGAAAGGATACGCAGTCGCCTTAAGGACAGGTCCGAACATGCCGGAGTGCGAGAGGCTGATAGGAAGCATCGAACACTTCTACGGACACCTGGAGATCGAATGCTGCGGTCACTTGGGGCTCACTTCCATCGAATATAAGACAGACGTCGAGCCTCGAAAGCAGGACATCTTGGAGTTCTGCAAGACAATATGATCAGGCATCTGCCGCTGATACTAAAACTGCGTGCAAGCAGGGCAAAAAGGGAACACATGGGCTGGGAAGCAACTTCTGAAGGGATTAGGATCAACAAACTCTTCGGCTCGCGAGAGTTATCTTACGCTGACATAAAGAGCATCAGGCTGAACAGCCGGGGCTACGTATTCACGACCAAAGACGAAGAAGAGATCACGCTCAAAAGCGGACTCGGAATAGAGGTCGGACCGCTCTACGAAGCTCTTGCGAAATACAACATCTCATACATAGACGAGAACGAGGCAGAGCCGGGCAGGCAGCTTTATGACATCGACGAAGTAAACAGCAAGGCTGCCGAAGTAAAAGAGTACGCGTCTTCTCTTATCAACCCCAAGGTGAAAGAGAGATTTGGCGAAGAATTCGACATAGACCTGCAGATAGAGCCGGTCGATAACTTCATAGACATGTACTTCTGCCTGAGAAAGAACAGTGAAGAGGTGCAGTTTTTCGAGGCGTTCGACGATATGGTCATTGCATTCCTTGTCGAGTGGGAGGCCGGCTGCGGCCGCGGAAGGTACGGCTTGACCGTCGAGGCAGATGACAGGGAAGCCTGCGCTAAGGCAGTTGAGGGTGCATTTGAATATCTCTGCGAGCACTACAAGTGAGGACGTTATGATAAAGGGTATCCATCACATATCGATGAAGGCAGGCACTACTGAGGAATTCCGCAGGGTAAAGGAGTTTTATATTGAACTGCTCGGACTTAAGATCTGCCGCGAGTGGTCTGACGGCATCATGATAGATACCGGAAGCGGGTTTATCGAAGTGTTTACGAACGCAGACGGCGAGCACTGCCTCGGCGCGATAAGACATGTGGCACTTCTTACGGACAACGTGGATGAGATGACAGAGAAGGTAAGGGCAGCAGGTTACGAGGTAATGGTCGAGCCCAATGACAAAGTTATTGATTCTGTCCCCGAATACAGGATCAGGATGGCCTTCGTGATCGGCCCGGTGGGCGAGCAGGTGGAGTTCTTCTGCGAGACATAGCATTCTTTTAACTGATTGTTCATATCAAGGAAAAACACCACTTCACAAATTCGTGTATTATAATTAGCATAATCATTCTTTTTTGAGAGTTGACGCGCATGACGAGACAGGACGACATCTTCAAAAAGATAGCTGAGTCACTGCTCACTGATTATTCCAGTGTCTATTATGTTAATGCCGTCACGAATGAATACTTCTGGTACTCCGTTAATCCCGGATTCCATTCGCTCAGTCTTGAGCAGGGCGGAGATGATTTCTTCAAGAACATAATCAGGGACTGCAAGAAGGTCATCTACGAAGAAGATCAGCACATCTTCACGGAAGACATCCAGAAGGACAAACTTCTGAACGCAATGAAGAAAGGCAGTATGCAGAGCATCGAATACCGCCTCATGATAAACGGCGTTCCCACATGGCACTCGTTAAGACTTATTCGCGGCTGGGATGATGCTGATGACGAATGCTCCGACTATATAATCCTTGGCGTTATCAATATCGATGAAGAATACCGCCGCAGGGAAGCCGAGAAAGAGACCGCAAGACAGAAAGAGATCTATAACCAGATCACTGCCAGCCTCGCAGGTCAGTATGACACGCTGTATTATATCGACCTCGAGACGAATAAGTATGTGGAGATCTCATCTACCGATGCTTACAAAAAGCTCAACGTGCCGGCAACAGGTAGTGATTTTTTTGCCGATAGCAGAAGAAGCATTAAGATGCACGTTCATCCTGAGGATCAGGAACAGGTTATTGCCATTCATTATAAGGATGCGATGCTGAAGAATCTGAAGCACAGGAATTCTTATTCTATCGCTTACCGTCTTGTTGTAGGCGGTGAGGTCAGACATATCAGGCATACCGAGATCATGGCAAGCGATAAGAAGCATATCATCGTTTGTATCGAGAATATCGATGACGAAGTAAAGGCAAGGCTTGAACTTGCTGAGACCAAGCAGAAGAGTATCACTTATACACAGATCGCAGAGAGTCTCGCAGGTCAGTATGACCTGATCTACTATGTTAATGTCGAGACTGAATACTACATGGAATTCGCTACGCAAAAGCTCTATGGCGAACTCGAGATCTCCGAGGAAGGCAAGGATTTCTTCAGTGTTGCCAAGACGAATGCGGAGAGGATCATCCATCCTGAAGACAGAGAGCGTCTGAAGTTATTCATTGATAAGGATAATCTCATATCGCAGCTCGAGAATAACAGACAGCTTATCCAGGATTACCGAATGGTTGTCGGCAATGAAGAACCCAAATTTACAAGAATGACGGTAACATGGTCTTCGGATAGGACACACTTCATAATCTGTGTCGAGGACAGGGATGAGGTCGTCAAGAGGGAAAAGGAACACCTGCAGGCTCTTAACATGGCTAACGAGATGGCCAGAAAAGACAGCCTTACAGGAACCAGGAACAAGACTGCTTTCCAGGAATACGAGAAAAAATTCCAGACCATCATCGACGAGAAGAGAGATGAGCCGTTCGGCTTTGCCGTATGTGATCTTAACGACCTTAAGGTCATCAACGATACCCAGGGTCACAAAGCAGGTGATGACTACATCAAGGCTGCATGTAAGCTTATCTGCCAGGTCTTCGCCCACAGCCCGGTATTCAGGGTCGGCGGCGATGAATTTGCCGTTGTCTTCAAGGGTGCTGAGTATGCGGACAAAGAAGAACTTGTCGCGACATTCAGAAGACAGGTCGAAGACAATCTGAGAATGGGTTCCGGTCCTGTCGTCGCTATAGGCGTGGCTGATTACCAGAAGGACTCTGATACTAATGTGGATGATGTTTTCGAGCGCGCTGACGAGCGTATGTATGGTGATAAGACACGCCTGAAAGAACAGAAATTCCTTAGGGAGACACGCACTCTCAAGGAGACTGCTGTCGTGAAGAAGATCACCGATGACAGAAAGAAACTCCTTGATACGCTCTTCAAATCATACGATTTGGTCGCAGAAGGCACTTATGTATATCTTTGCGATATGAAGTATGACTTCTCCAGATGGTCCAAGAACTGCGTTGATAAGTACAATCTTCCTTCGGAGTATATGTACGGCGCCGGCGATATCTGGGAGAACCATATCCATCCCGATGACCGCGAGGCTTATCACAAAGGCATAGATGATATTTTTTCCGGAAACACTTTCGGTCACGATATGCAGTACCGTGCCAGAAGAGCAGACGGCGGTTACGACGTGTGCACATGCCGCGGTCTCGTTATCAGAGATCTGACCGGAGAACCTGACTACTTCGTCGGTACGATCCGCAATCACAGCACGCAGGGACACATCGACACACTTACCGGTCTTAGGAACCAGTACGGATTCTTTGATGACCTCGACGCCTGGATCAACAGACAGGCCGCAGCACATATCCTTATCGTCGGTATCAGCAAGTTCTCGGAGATCAACGAGGTGTATGGTTATCACTTCGGCAACCGCGTTCTGCAGCTGTTTGCAAGGAAGGTCTTCGAGACGACCGGTAACAGCGGCACGTGCTACAGAATTGACGGAACGAAGTTTGCCGTTATTACCAATACTCTGTCATTTGACGATATCGAGGCGAGATACAACAGATTCCGTAATTACTTCCGCGAATCGTTCCAGGTCGATGATAAGAGGATACTGCTAGAAGTCAACGGCGGTGCGCTTAAGATGGATCACTTCGACGTCGATTCACAGACGGTGTATGCGTGCCTGAACTTCGCATATGCCGAGTCAAAGACGCGCCAGCAGGGTGACCTTGTATCCTTCATGAACGATCTTAACGAGAATAACAAGTACAGACTGGAGAAGCTCCACGAGATCCGCGGATCCATCATGCACGGCTACAGAGGCTTTTATCTGTTGTTCCAGCCTGTCGTTGATGCTATGACTGAGAAGCTGATATCGGCAGAGGCGCTGCTCAGATGGAAGAACGATACATACGGCGTCGTTCCGCCTGACCAGTTCCTGCCGATGCTCGAGACCGATCCGCTGTTCCCCGAACTCGGCGAATGGATAATCAAGGAAGCGGTCATCGCAGCAAAGAAGATTCTCAAGGACCATCCGGACTTTGTCATGAACATCAATCTGTCTTATACGCAGATCGAGAAACCGGACTTTGTGGATATGGTCTACCGCATCATAAACGAACTCGATTATCCGGCAGAACACCTCTGCTTCGAGATAACAGAGCGCTGCAAACTGCTTGATATCAAGCTCTTGAGGAATGTAGCCGCAAAACTTAAGTCGAGAGGTATATTGATAGCGCTCGATGATTTCGGCACGGGCTTCTCTTCAATGGAGATCGTCAAGGAACTGCCGTTCGATATCATCAAGATCGATCAGGGCTTCGTCAAGAAGATCGAAGAGAGTGAGCTTGAACGCGAACTCATCAAGCACTTCACGGGACTTGCAAAGCTCTTTGGCGCGAAAGTCTGCGTGGAAGGCATCGAGACTGCGGGCATGAGAGATATCCTGCAGCAGTTCAATGTTGAGAGTTTCCAGGGCTACTATTACGCGAAGCCGCTTGAACTGAGCGCGTTCTCCGAGTGGGATACTGAGACTGAGGTTAAGCAGAACTGACGACATTCAAGGGGGATAATCCATGTCGGGATTCTATGTGTTGAACGACGGCTCCAAGCTGCCGCAGATCGGTTTTGGCACCTACAATGAGGAGTTCAAAGACAACAAAGCTTCGATCCTCAAGGCCATCGAGTGCGGCTATAGATTCTTTGATACAGCATCATTGTACGAGACAGAGAGATCTCTCGGAGCTGCCATAAAAGAGAGCGGGATCGCCAGAACTGACGTCATCATCGAGACCAAACTCTGGATAGACGAGATGGGATATGACAACGCGAAGACCGCGCTGGCCAAGTCTCTTGACCGTCTAGGTACAGATTACCTCGATATCTATATGATGCACTGGCCGAGACAGACCGGTGCAGATGATGAGAACTGGAAGGAATTAGACATCGAGACATGGCGTGCGATGGAAGAGATGGTGGATCAGGGCCTTGTACGAAGGCTGGGACTCAGTAATTTCCTGCCTCATCACCTTAAGAATATCCTTGATAATTGCAGGATAAAGCCTGTTGTCGATCAGATGGAACTGCATCCGGGGTACTCCCAGGAAGCGGCAGTGGCTTTCTGCAAGGATAACGACGTACTTCCGATGGCTTGGAGCCCGCTCGGCAGGGGAAGGGAGAACGCCACGATAGGCAATTCCATCCTGGTCCGCCTGGCTGCCAAGTATGGCAAGAGCGTCCAGCAGATCAATCTCAGGTTCCTGCTGCAGAAGGGAATACTTCCCATCCCCAAGGCGTCCTCGGCAGAACATATGAAGGCGAACCTCGAGGTGTTTGATTTCGAGCTTACGGAAGATGACATGTTAATGCTCACCTGCATGCCTCAGACGGCATGGCTGGGTGAGCATCCTGATTTTGTCATTCCTGACCGCAAGAGCAATCCCGACAACTGATCCCGCGGTAATGTAACAGTGTTACAACCCTCTTACCAGGGTGTATTTATGATGTTTGTCTCATCGATCTGGCCTGTAGCTGCCATCCAGATGATCACTACTATCGAGACAACTACCAAAAGGAGCAATGCAATCATGATAGCCTTGCCTGCGGGGTGAGCGATGTTGACGGTTCCGCCGTAGCCTAATCTCTTCTCGACGTTAAGACGGGTATCATTCGGGTTATTGTAGAACATTCCGAATACCCAGTAATCGTCGTCGTCCTGGAGATCGAGCTCCGTATCGCGGTCATATCTCTTCTCGACGGCTTTCTGGTTATAGACGCCGATGGCAACGATCGTAATGATGATGAACATGTATGCGAGCAATCCGCAGAGCATTATGATGTCATTGCATACGAACACCAGAAGGATCGCAAAGCCGATGAGGAAGAGAGCGTTTGCCCAGCTCATTGCCGTAAAGAGGTCTGCCCAGGTCTTCTTCTTTGCCCTGCTGTAGTTGGCGTTGATGTTGCTGTCCCTGGAGATGACCATGTTGCGTGCGTTGTCCATCATTGCAGCTAAAGGTACGATCAGGACTGCCAGGAACAGGAACGACAGGCTCATTGCCGTGAGTGCGTATTTCTCAGCGGCAGGCGTAATGCCGGTAACGCCCAGGTCGATAAGAAGCGCGCCGATGGTTCCTGCCAGAGCGATTGCGTTGGGGAGGATGATCCAGGACATCTTAAGGCTGTGAACGACATTTGCGTTCGTAAGGTCCGTATAGACCACGCCGGACTTGGTGATACCGAGTTCTTTCTTGAGGTCCTTAAGTTCCGTGTTGCCCTTGGCATAAGGCACTGTCACCAGGAACGTCGCGAAAACAAGCACTATCCAAGCAACCATTGTCACGCCGTTGGCAGGGAGGATGAGAAGCACTATGCTTGCCAGGCAGATGAGTACCGTGATGATAAGTCCGCCCTTGCGGCAGGATGCGATTATGTCCTTTGTTTTCTTTGCCGTGTCGCCTTCGAAGAACTTCGGGTTATTCCTAACGCCGAAGATCATCTTCTTTTTCTCCGGTGATGCAGGAAATGTCATTGCAAACATAAGGAGTACTGTAGGTACAATGCAGATGAATAATATCAGTTTAATAATCCATGTCATATCTAATCCCTCCAATCCCTTCAATAAAACTCGTCGATGAGTTTCTTAAGTTCGTCCTTAGCTACGCCCGAGAGCCTTGCTTCCGAGACGATGCGCCGGAGTTCGTTCTTGTTCTCCGCGGACATCACTCCGCTCTGTGCGATGTTCTCGCGTACGCGGGCGCCGTTCTTGCGGTCAGTCATGATGTAGCCTTCCTGTTTTAAGAGCTGGTAAGTCTTGCTGACCGTCATGGTGTTGATACCGATCTCGAGAGCGAGCGCCCTTACCGTCGGGAGTTGTTCTCCGGGACTAAGTTCGCCCGAAGAGATGCCCATTACTATCTGGTTTCTGATCTGCATGTAGATAGGCACATCAGAGTATTCGTCTATCTTTATGATCATGCCGGTACCTCCTTTGTTTTGCCGGCCTTGCGGACTTCTGCCACGCCCATGATGACCGCGCATACGATGATGGGTGCAGAGACTAGCAGGCCGGTTCCGATGGGGCCGCAGAAAGCATACTTATCGAGTATGTCGGATCTCTCTGCGTTTGCGAATATCTGCGGTATCGTCAGTGCTGCGTTGAGCGAACCGTGGAGCAGCGCGGGATACCAGATGCACTTTGTCTTATCATATACGATCTCCTCGAGCACGCCGTAAGCGATTACTACGACCGTGAAAACGATGAGTCCGAGCCAAGGTGCGCCGATGTAATCCTTGCCGTACTCGTATCCGCCGATGAGCATTGCGGGGAAGTGGAATGCCGCCCAGATGATGCCACCGATGATCCAAGTCTTTGCCTTGCCGAAGCTCTTGCCGAGCTCAGGGTAGAGGAAACCTCTCCAGCCGGTCTCTTCGCCGATCGCCGTGATGATGTTGATGAACGGAGTGACGACGAGAGATGCCATGGTGATGATCATATACATCTGCATCGTCATTCCAGACTCTGCCATTTTCGCTTCGAAATCAACGCCTGCCGCAGCATTCTGTGCGATCACGTAAGATAACGAAGCATCGAACATGCCGGGGAAGATCAGGTAATACAGCGCGCCGCCGATCGCCGTCAGGGGGATAATTCCATATGCTGCGAAGACGAGCCAGCCGATATTGCCCTTGAACTTCGGCTTCCAGCCCATACCCTTGAGAGTGCCGTTCGCGATCCATGCCGCTACGAACGGGCCGAACATACAGATCGCCATACTTGCCTGGAACACCATAATGCCTGTCTGTCCGGGGTTGTTTACCATGTAGAGTGCACCTGCGATCTGCAGAGTCCATGAGATCACAAAGGTGATGATCACATATTTGATTACTTTCTTCTTATCCATATCTAACCTCTTTCCCATGCAAGCACGTTGTATGCTTTGTATTAGTGCTTGTAATACAAACTATACACGCTCCCGGTGTGCGTGTCAAGCGTTTTCGAACGGGTGTATAATGGGTGGCGTTTATGCATAAATAAGGATAGTAGGTTTTATATATGTTGCAGCTCATCATCAATTCTCTGCTGCTCGGCGCAGCCCTTGCCATGGATGCTTTCTCGGTATCCGTTGCGAACGGCATTATCGAGACAGACATGAAGAAGGGGCGTATGCTCAAGATCGCAGGAGTATATGCCGCATTCCAGATGATGATGCCGCTTATAGGCTGGTTCCTGGTCAAGACCGTTGCCGAGATGTTCACTGCGTTCCATGCGTTTATCCCGTGGATCGCGCTGATACTCCTGCTGTTCATCGGAGGCAAGATGATCCTGGAAGGTATACAGGAGAAAAAGCAGACTAAGAAGGAAAAAGACGGTCAGCAGGAAAAGGCGGCCAAACTTACTTTCAGCGCCCTTATCGTGCAGGGCATAGCTACATCCATTGATGCTCTTTCCGTAGGATTTACCATTGCCGACTATCCGGTCATCGAAGCGCTCTTATCCGCGCTCATCATCGGCGTGGTCACGCTCGCGATATGCTTTGTCGGTTTGGCTTTCGGCAAGAGGATAGGAAACAAGTTCTCGAGCACGGCGACCATCATCGGAGGCGCGATACTCATATTCATCGGTATCGAAGTATTCGTCAGGGGTATCTTCGGACTGTAAGGCATTACAGTTCGAATTCTTCTATGGTTACAGGCTCCCCGTAAGAGTAGATTCCGTTCGGATCTGCTATCTTAAATCCCGCAGCTTTGAGTTCATTTATGACCAGTTCCAGCTGTTCGCTGTTTTCAACAGGCATGCTTGCAGTCAGTTCAAAACTTATCAGGCTGCGGCTAATGCCGTGCGCATCCGCGATGCTTGTCAGATGACGCACCATTTCACTATTGAGTCGTGACACTGACAGACCGACCGTAACAGGGAGGTCAGCCTTCGTTCTTGCAAGGAAAGCGCACACCTCGCTTAATACCATATCTTCTATCTTGCCGATGGAACCGTCACGCTCGAGGTAGGGGATGAACTTGCCGGGGTAGAGGTATGTCTTGTGTTTGAAGTTCCACCTTATCATCGTCTCTGCACCGACAGCCTTGCCGGTCTTTATGTCAGTCTGCGCACGCATATAGACGGTTATCTCTTTGTTTGCGATTGCCGTATCCAGATAAGCCTTGAGGTAGTTGCTCCACTGGTTGTCGTACTGCATCTCGTCGCGGTAGAAAGTGATCTCGGTCCTGTTGGGGTCCGTGCCTAAAGCCTGAGCCATCTTGCCGGCATCTGCGACCCTGTTGCACGACAGCATCGCGGTCTGCATCGGTACCACGCCGCACCTGTAGTATATGCGGTAGTTCGGGTCGTCTTCTATGTGCGACACACTCTCGAAAAACTCCTCGAGCTTCGCACGCATCACGTCCTCCGGCATGTCCTTTATCATCATCGCGAAATTATCGTTGTGGCATCTCGCACTCGTATACACGAAGTCAGATTGGTTCATGGCATCGACGACATTGCAGAGGACCTTGTTTGCCGCGATGTGGCCGTACACCTCGTTGATGACCTTGAACTCCTTGATGTCGAAATGAACGAACGCATAGTCGCTTATCCCGTGATCCATAGGCATCTCGAGGAAGGGGAGAAGGTGGTTCCAGTTGTAGTGGTTTGTAATCGGATCGATGAAAGCTTTCTTGTACAGGAAGTCCTTGTCTATGCTTTCGGCATCGTCATTTATGACGGCTGGAGCCCTGTCGCTTGTGACCTTCATGCTGCAGAGAATGCGCAGTTTGTTGCCGCTGTGGAATATGCTTATGACTTCGGGTTCTTTTTCGAATGCCAGGTCGCTGTAGTTCCTGTGTGCATCGTCGTCTTCGCCGATCTTCCTGAACATGTCCCTGATGGTCTTGAGGCTGACATCGATATCGTCATCGATCTCCACCGAATAGAAGAACGCGCCGTCCAAAGTAACATGGTCAATGCCTTCCGGGTAGTCTATGTTTTCGTCGTCCGCGCGGAATTCTATTCCGATTACAGTTTTCCCTGAAGACTTAATGTAGAAAAGCCCCGGGTGGTCGTAGGTGCCGTATGCTTTTGCATTTCGAGAGATGTCATCACATATCCTGCCGGCGTAGAAATCCTTTACGGCAGCATCGTCCGCATCAACATAGTACAGAAGTCTTGCAGGCTTGTATAACTGATTGAGTCTGTTGATAAACATACTGCCCCTCCGGCCCGGTTACATGCTGATATTATACTATCAATGCGGTTTGTTCAGTAAACTGTTCAGGGTCTCTGAACAATTCCCGGGATTTTCAGCCAGGGCAGGGGAGTTCTCAATAAAAATACAGCAGATGATACAGCACTGCTGTACGGTCTGCTGTACAATTGGTCGTTTTTGCAGGGTTTCTACAGCAAAACGTACAGCACCTCTGTAGGGATTGCTGTACATTTTGAGGTTTTCGAAGGAATTCTACAGCAAAGAGTACAGCACTGCTGTATGAATTGCTGTAGAAAAAGGGATCAACAACAATCGTCAAACTCCCAGAAAGTTTCTTCTGCTTCGATCTCGCCCCACTCATCGTCACCTGCGTCATATGCCTGAGTGTATTCGCAGCTCCATTCGCCGCCCCACACATTAACTCTTAGAGTACCGTCTTCGGTGTATATATAGGAATCGTATTCTATACATAACTCGGTGATCTCGTTTGGTCTGACATCATCGAGTTCAAAGCTTATGATGAGCTTGCCGTCCGTGCCTTCCAAAGAAATGTCTTGCGGCTCCTTCCAAAAGTAATCATCGTCACTATAGACATAGATATCGTAGAATTCCGGCCACTCTTTATCGCCCGCAATATAGCTAAGCGCGGACGGAACATTGGAATCTTTTATGTAGTCCTTGTCAAAGACAATGTACAGTGTATCGCCCTTGCAGTAGTACCCTTCAAAGCCGAGCATGTTGTCGGGGTTGCATGAGTACACCCAGGCAAATTTGGGGACGATGCCGTCGCTGTTTTTCTTGCTTTTCCTGCTCCGCACATCACTGCATCCGGCGCAAAGCCCCAATGCCAAAACTGCCGCGAGTACTATGCTTAACGCTTTCCTGAACTTGACCATAACTACACCCCTTTGCATGTTGTGTTCTGCTATTAATACAGTTCAAACCGCCAAACTGTTGCAGCAAAAAGGGCGGCCCGAAAGCCGCCCCCTGAACTTAAGGAAGAGTACAATCACTCTACAGACTTCAGCGCATCAGTAAGAGGTATCTTCTTGATCCTCGTAATGTCGAAGAAGGATACTATGAAGTACGCCGCAAGAAGTATGCCGACCATCTTCAGGATGCTGACGAAACTGACATAGACATCGAACCATCCCGACATCGAATACATGATGACGGTAAAGATCGCTGACAGACCTGCAACGGACAGGAAAGCTGTCGCAACGGCAAATACAATGACCACTGCCGTCGTCAGGTTGACATAGAGGCTGTTGATCTCTTTGTTCTCGTAACCGAGCACCTTGACCATCGAGATGGATGTAGCATTCTTCTCGATGATTATCTTCGTGAGCAGATAGATCACGAGTATACCGATCAGAAGGCAGGCATACGATACGTAATCCATGTAGTCACCCATCGAATGGTCGATCTGGATGGACAGCGCCATGATGTCTTCTCTGGTTATGACCGTATAGATCTGGTCCTCATCTATGTCTGTGATCTTCTCAGACGACAGGAAGCCGGTGAAACTGTCTTTGTCCAGGTCGAAGCAATCGTTGAAAGCATCGTTCCTCATGAAGACGGACAGTCCGCCCATGTAAGTATAGATGCCCTTTACTTCGAATGTATAAGTCTTATCCGAGTACTTCTCTTTCAGCACGATGGTATCGCCTTCTCTCAGCATGAACTTGGTTGCATATGCACTCGAGATGAGCACGCCGTCCTCGGGAAGTTTTGCCTTGATATATCTGCTGTCATCTTCGATGCCATAGACTGTGATGCCTTCGCCAACATGAACTCCGTCGGTTGTCTCGAGATTGCACATGGAGAACTTCTCGGCATCCTTAACATCAGTAGTGATGATGTTGTCATCATCGTCCTCGTAGTCCATGAGAATGTACTGATACTCGGAGATGAGATCCTGGGTCATGATCTGCTTATAGTGATCGAGAGTCTCGGGAAGACCGATCGAGAACGAGAGAAGCAGCATGACGAAAGCGATTCCGAAGAAGAGCACGATGTAAGAACCGATGTTCTGCAGGAGGATCCTCAGGCGGAAACGGCTGAAGAACTTAAGTCTCGGCAGCCTCATGGCCTTCTTTCTCTTGGAAGTGGACAGATCCCTTCTGAGGAACTTAAGGGGAGACAGTCTCATCTTTTTGGCGATGATGAAGAGGTTGATCGCGAACATCAGCACGAGCGGGATAGCCGTTGTGTTGATGAAAGCCTCGGCGTTCCAAACCGTTTCGTAAGAAGGCAGGCTGTAAGAATTGTAGTACATGCTTACGACCACATCCTTGAAGAATGTATAGCCCAATACGTTGCCTGCCACGCCCGACAGGAGCGTAACGATTACGGGCATCATCATGTAGTAGAAGGTGAGCTCGCCCCTGGTGTAGCCCGTTGCCCTGAGAGTGCCTATGACGGCGGCCTCTTTCGCGATGGTGTTGGATGTCGTTATCGCGAAAACAAACGCCAGCACTGCGATGAACACATACACGAGCACGCCCATCATGGCCACGTCCGAACCGAAATCTTCCGGTGCGAACTGTATTGCCTGGTTGGCATATTTCGGAAGGAAGTCTACCAGTTCGTTTGTGTTGTTGTCGTACGGCTCGAGTCCTTCGAGCTTGTCCACGATCTCGTCGATCTTGTCCTGCTCTGCGGCAAGTGCATCGGCATCTGCCTGGAGCGCGTCCGCATCTTCCTGTATGGAAGCAGCTTCTTCGAGCCACTCGGGGTCTCCGGCAAGTACCTTGTCGTAGTTTTCTTCCAAAACTGCAGCCCTTTCCTCAAGGTCTTCGCCGCGGGCTTCGAGTTCGTCTGCCTGCTCTTCGATGCCTTCAAGATAAGCTGTCCACTCGTCGACGTTATCTGCCAGCTGCTCGGCTTCGTCCTTGTCGTCCGTATAACCGCCGGTTGCCGCGATGACGGCTGCCTTCTCCATCAGATCGTCGCCCCATTCCTTCTCTTCGTACACTGAAGCAGGGGTAGTGTCGTATCTGAACGCATACTGGTATTTGACGTTGCCGGGAAGGTCGTTCCAGCCGTCTTCCGTTACGAGCGCCACGTCGAAATCAATGGCGTTGAACATGATGTCCGAATTCTTCTTGAAGAGAGTGCTGTAATCGGGCAGAGCGATAAGGCCGACGACTTCGAGTTCCTTGCCGTTAACGGTGATAGTATCTCCGATCTCGATGCCGTTGTTGTCTGCGTGCATACGGTCGATCGCGATCTCGCCTTTGCCTTCCGGGAGACGTCCGTCTATAACGCATGCGGTATTAAGGTCTTCTCTGATCTTGAATACTCTTACGACCGCTTTGTCATTGCCGTCCGACACCTCTGAGACTTCCTTGTAGAACTGCTCGTAAAGGGTTATGTTGCCGGGCATCGCAGCAAGAAGATCCTCAGTAGGTTCTTCCTTGAATTCGAGGTGTCCGTCTTCCATCTTGTATTTGTCGTAGGAATCGTCAAAAGCCTTAAGCATGCTGCCATTGGCAACATACATTCCTGATGCCGTGCCTATCATGAAGCTCATGAGAAGGAACAGCACAACATATCTCTTCCATTCCTTCGCAATGTCGCGGAGGATCCTTTTGTTTATTGGATTACGCATGACGCCGCCTCCTTACCAGTCGAGATCGACGGCCGAGATCTTGTTCTCGTTGATGATGTTCTTCCTTACGACGCCGTCACGAAGCTTGATCACGTGGTCAGCCATATCCTGGATCGCGTTGTTGTGCGTGACCATGATGACGGTATTGCCGTACTTCTGGTTGACGTCTTCGATAAGTTTTAAGATCTCTTTGGAAGTGTTGTAATCAAGTGCGCCCGTGGGCTCGTCGCAGAGGAGGATATCGGGATTCTTTACGATGGCACGGCCGATGGATGTTCTCTGCTGCTGGCCGCCGGATAACTGGTTGGGAAGTTTGTATCTGTGATCCCACAGACCAAGTGTGTTAAGGAGTTCGTCGATATCAAGGGGGGAGTCGGAAAGATAAGCGCCGACCTCGATGTTCTCCTTGACGTTCAGGTTCGGGATAAGGTTATAGAGCTGGAATACATATCCCAGGTGTTTTCTCCTGTACCTCGTCAGCGCTTTCTCGTCCATGTCGCGGAGCTTGTCTCCTGCAATGGAGATGTACCCGTCGTCCGCACTGTCGATACCGCCGATGATGTTGAGGAGGGTGGACTTACCCGACCCGGAAGGACCCAGCAGGACGCAGAACTCGCCCTTTCTAACAGTGAAGTCCATCCCGCGCAGGACTTCCTGTCTGCTGTCGCCCTCACCGAATCCCTTGAAAACGTTGCAAACATAAAGGAATTCTTTGAGTTCTTTTTCTGACATTTTGTAATACCTCGTGTCTTTCCCATACATATGAGTAATTGTTCATATGTATTGTAGTTAGTCGACGCTAACGCGTCAACACGATTGCTTTTATGCAATCTTTCCAAAATCGAGGCAATAAAAAACGGGACTTTTATTGCATCGATAACTGCAATAAAAGTCTCGCTTCAAAAGACACATACCGAGGGCAAAGGCCCTGTGATGACGACATGCACCGCACACGCGGGTGTGCAAGCTACTCCCTAATATCTGGGTTCATTGTAACACTTGAGAATAATCATTCAAGTCTAAAGTTAGTCTTTGCTAAATATTACCGCCAGATCTTCCGGAAGTTTGTTTTTCTTATTTTCCGGTTCATCGTACTTTACCGTGATCGCCTTCATGCCATCTTCTGTCTTATAGAAGATCTTAGGGGGAACACGGAGCTTCATCCACCAGCCGTCCGGGAAGTTGACCTTGATGAAGTGGCGTGCGTATCTGTAGCCGGCCTGCCTTTCCTTGCTCTCCACGGTGCAGTCGGCGACAGTGTATTTGCGTTTGTTGATGAAGCTGATGCGCTTGAATACGTCCTTCATCAGGAAGAGTATGAAGACCACAACGCCAATGAGCATCATCGCATAGATTACGGAGCACACCACGAGAGTCTCTTCGTCGTAGTGGTCCCTGATCATCATGTTGACCGAAAGGCACATGAAAAGCACAGCCAGCGGTATTACCGGTATGAGAAGGCAGGCGTTCTGGATGGAGTTGGATCTGACCTGTTTTACGATCAGTTCGTGGTCGTCGTCGGTGGCTTGGCGGTAGATCATTTTCGTGCCCTCCTTGAGGTTTTCCTGAATGATAACCTATTTTTTGCTATCGTAAAACTTTATGCTTTATAATAGTGCAGAAAAATAAGATCAAATAAGGATTATTCAGATGGCTGAGAAGACGAAGAGGGTACCGGAGATAGAACTGATGAAGGCTGTGGCCATCATCGGCATGATCTATGTCCTTGTCATTGAAGGTTCACGTGACGTTCTGATAAATGTGAAGGCACTTCCGGGGCTCGTTCCCTATACATTCTTCGAGTTTCTCGGAGGTATCCCTACCGCAGGCGTGTTAATGTTCGCCATGGGCTGGGGCGCGGAGCATTCCGAAAGATCAACCGTAAAGACATTCCTTTTAAGGGCACTGAAACTCTTCCTTCTCGGACTCTATGTCAACATAATCCGTGACATCCTGCCGGGCCTTATCGATCCCGAACACTTCGGTTCTTTCCTCGAGCATCCCTGGGCCATTCTGGATTTTAACATCCTGTGGTTTGCAGCTCTTTCGATGATCTTCTTCGCCATAATGAGATGGGCGGAAGATAACCCGATCCTCTGCGGCGTTTTCAGTCTCGTTGTCGTATTGGCGATCTTCGCTGCCGACTTCATGCTCACGCCCGAGACTTTCAAGGGCAACCAGTGGCTCGCGACGCTCATCGGGGTTTTCTTCAGACAGAATGAGTACTCGTGGTTCCCGGTCGTTCCCTGGGGAATATTCCCGGTAATGGGATACTGGGCAGGATTCCTCTACCGCAGATGGGAGAACAGGTTCCAGTTCGCGATAGCATCCCTGGCGGTAGGCGTGACCTTCATTCCCATGAGCATCGCTGCGATCATGACGAAAGGACTTCCCCTGGCAGCAGTAAATCCCGGCTACGTATCAGCAGTCGATTACTATTCACTTAACATATGGAACCTCGTCTGTGCCATCGGCATCATCTGCCTGGAGATGGCCATTTGTTTCGGCATACTGGCACTCACGGGACGAAAGATACCTGCGCTTTTAGCTGATATGAGCCGCCATGTCCTGGGCATCTTCCTGATGATGTGGGTATTCATCAGCCCGATGCTTCCGCTGCTCATCAACATCACGGATGTTTGGATCAATCTTCTGCTCGGGACCATCGTGCTGGCTGCGACATACGTATCAGTCAAGATGCTCATCAATCTCAAGGCTAACTTCTGGACTAGTTGAAAATAAACCTGCTAACAAAAATCAAGAGCTTGTTGGCAGTTTTCTGTTTTGAAATAACTGGGCATAGCAAACAGACCGGAGTCAAATCCGGTCTTTGTTTTAGCATTAATGGATTTATGCTGCTTGGTAAACCTCCATCACTCG
>JAILMZ010000122.1 GCA_024692105.1 Saccharofermentans sp. | reverse complement strand
TTGATGAAGTTCATAGGAGGCATTCCGATGAATCCTGCAACGAATGTGTTGACCGGGTTGTCATAGAGCTCCGTAGGAGAGTCAACCTGCTGGATGAAACCATCCTTCATGACTACGATTCTGGTACCCATGGTCATAGCCTCGGTCTGGTCGTGTGTAACGTAAACGAATGTTGTCTTAAGTCTGTGGTGGAGCTTTGTGATCTCGACACGCATCTGTACACGGAGCTTAGCATCGAGGTTTGAGAGAGGCTCGTCCATGAGGAAGACCTTAGGGTCACGAACGATAGCACGGCCGAGAGCAACTCTCTGGCGCTGACCACCGGACAGAGCCTTAGGCTTTCTGTCGAGGAGATGCTCGATCTCAAGGATCTTAGCTGCCTCAACAACACGACGGTTGATCTCGTCCTTGCTCATCTTTCTGAGCTTAAGGGCGAAAGCCATGTTGTCGCGAACTGTCATGTGCGGATACAGAGCGTAGTTCTGGAAAACCATCGCGATATCTCTGTCCTTAGGAAGAACGTCGTTAACGCAACGATCGTCGATGTAGATCTCGCCCTCGGAAATGTCCTCGAGACCAGCGAGCATACGGAGAGTTGTTGACTTACCGCAGCCGGAAGGTCCTACCAGGATAACGAATTCCTTATCTGCAACGTCGAGATTAAAGTCTGATACAGCTACAACGCCGCCTTCATACTTCTTGTAAACATGCTGGAAAGATAAACTTGCCATTTTCTTACCTCCAAAGGTGCCACGCCTAGGCGGGCTAATTCATACAGAAATACTAACAAAGGCGGTTTGAAATAACTATATGACATAATTCCCAAAAAAAAATTAGGGTTTTTGTCATGAACAAAGCCCTGTTTTGTTTATTATTGCTATACGCTATTTTGTTTTTTGTAAGTATTAGACAAAAAAACAAGTTTTCATGACAACTACGGCGCGTGCAAAGCAGCCCAATGTTTTGTGCTATCTGACAGACGATCCGCCCGGCGCCCGGCTGCATGTAACTGCATTGTAACCTTATATATGTGGGTTTGGATGCAATAATATATTGAATTGATTGTTGACAATTGTATTTTTATGCATTATATTGCATAAATCTAACATAGCCGAGGGGCGTAGTATATATATGGATAGTATTAAAGTAAGTATTATAGGTGCAACAGGTTACGTCGGAGCGGAGCTCGTAAGGGGTTTTGTGTCCCATCCTGTTTTCGAGATAAAGGAACTGACCAGCAGGAGCTTTGCCGGAAAGGCGTTCTCCGATGTATACCCCGTATTCCGCGGAGTGTGTGATACCGTGCTGAGCGACAAGGATCCGGCAGAGGTCGGAAAGGAGAGCGATTTCGTTATCACTGCCCTCCCCCACGGCGTTTCTTCCGCAACAGTACCCGTTCTTCTTGAGGCAGGCACAAGGGTCATCGACCACAGCGGAGATTTCAGGTACAAGGACCTCGCTACATACGAGAAGTCATACAAACTCGATCATCCGCATCCCGAACTTCTGGAAGAAGCCGTATACGGACTGCCCGAGTTCTATAGGGAAGAGCTTAAGACAGCAAGGCTCGTTGCAAACCCCGGATGCTATCCGACATGCTCGCTGATCGCGCTCGCGCCTTTTCTTAAGAATAGTTTAATTAAGAAAGACACTATAATTATAGATGCGGTATCCGGTGTATCCGGTGCGGGAAGAAAAGCAGATCTCGCTTACGCGTTCTGCGAAGAGGACGATTCCTTCAAGCCTTACGGCGTTGTCGGCCACAGACACACGACGGAGATATCCGAGAAATGTTCTTTCCTGGCAGGCGGCAAGCCCGGTGACATCACAGTCACCTTCACTCCCCACCTCGCACCCTTTAAGCGAGGCATGCTGAATACGATCTATGTAAAGCCTTCGGAAGACTTCAAAGATGTATCGTCTTCGGCAATCAACGGCATCTATCAGGAATTCTACAAGGACGAGCAGTTCGTACGTGCGCTTCCCGAAGGCGTCATGCCGGATGTAAAGGCCGTAAATGGTTCCAACTACATCGAAGTCAACGGTGCATATGATGCAGACACTGGCATGATCAAGCTTTTCGCGGCACAGGACAATCTCGGCAAGGGCGCTGCACTTCAGGCGATCCAGGCGGCAAACGTTATGTTCGGACTCCCCGAAGAGACCGGACTCAAAGATATAGTAAGAGGCGTGTAATATGGCAGGACAGGTAAAGATGCCCGAGATAACGGGCGATATGCAGAATATGGTCAACAGGGCTGCGGTTCTCACCGAGGCTCTTCCCTACATCAGGAAGATGAGGGGTCAGACGATAGTCATCAAGTACGGCGGAAATGCGATGGTCAACGACGGACTCAAGCAGACTGTCATGGATGACATCACTCTCTTAAAACTGGTAGGTATCAATCCCGTCATCGTTCACGGAGGCGGCCCTGATATCAACACCATGCTCGAGACAGTCGGCAAGGAGTCGACTTTCGTCAACGGCCTCAGGTACACGGACAGCGAGACAATGGGCTATGCGCAGATGGTACTTATCGGCAAGACCAACAAGGAGATCGTATCCGTTCTCTGCGGCAAGGGCGCGAAAGCGATCGGCATCTCAGGCATCGACGGCAATCTCATCGAGGCAGAGAAGATGACCGAGGATGCGGACGGGAACCCCGTTGACATCGGATATGTCGGCAAGATCAAGAAGATCAACACAAAGGTCATCTCCATGCTCGCCAACGACGAGTACATCCCCGTCATTGCCCCCATCGGCGTGGGCGCTGACGGCCAGAGTTACAACATCAACGCAGATACCGTTGCATCGGAGATCGCAGTCGCACTCCAGGCATCCAAACTCATCATGCTGACGGATGTCGGCGGCGTCCTCGAAAAGCTTGAAGACGGCACGGACAGGATCATTCCAGTATTGGACGAATCGGATGTTCAGGACTGCATCGACCGAGGAATAATCTCCGGAGGCATGATCCCCAAGATCGGCGGATGCCTCGATACCGTAAGACGCGGTGTCAGCCGCGCACACATAATAGACGGCAGGATACCGCACTCGATCATACTCGAGATATTCACCAAGAACGGCATAGGCACGATGATAATAAAGGAGAAAAAAGAAAATTATGAGTATAGAAAATGATCTCTCCCTGATACAGGATTTTGATAAGAACTATTACCTTCAGGTGTTCAATCCCCTCCCGGTTGCTTTCGTAAAGGGCAAGGGCTGCTATCTTACTGATACTCAGGGCACCAAATACATCGACATGATCGGCGGCATCGCAGTCAATTCGCTGGGCCACGCTCATCCGAAGCTCGTAGGCGCGATCAAGAAGCAGGCAGGAGAACTCATCCACTGCTGCAATTACTACTACATCCCCGGAAGATCAGAGCTCGCTTACAAACTCTGCAAGAACAGCTTTGCCGACAAGGCCTTCTTCTGCAATTCCGGAGCTGAGGCCAACGAAGCTGCCATTAAGCTCGCTCGCGGTTATTTCCACTACAAGGGCGAGAATAAGTATGAGATCGTTACTGCCAAGATGAGCTTCCACGGAAGGACTCTCGGCACGATCGCAGCTACGGGCCAGCCCAAGTTCAGCGCGCCTTTCGCACCCGTAATGCCCGGTTTTACGTATGTTCCGTTCAACGATTTCGAGGCACTCAAGGCTGCGTGCGGTACCAAGACTGCAGCGGTAATGCTTGAGCTCATCCAGGGCGAGAGCGGCGTGCACCCGGCTAACATCGAGTATGCGAAACTCGTCGCAAACTTCTGCCGCGACAACGGCATCCTCCTCATCATCGACGAGGTACAGACCGGTATCGGCAGGACAGGCATGATGTTCTGCTACGAAAGGTACGGCATCACCCCCGATATCGTTACGCTCGCAAAAGGTCTTGCAGGCGGAGTCCCGATCGGAGCAATGCTCTGCAGCGATGAAGCGGCGACCGGATTCCATGTAGGAGATCACGGTTCGACCTTCGGCGGCAACCCCCTGGCTTGCGCAGCAGCAAATGCAGTCCTCGATACGATCAGAGAGGATAATATCCTTGTTAACGTCAACGATATGAATGTATATCTGCTCGATAAGCTCGGTAAGCTCAAAGCTAAGTACGACTGCATCACAGACATCAGGGGCATGGGTCTTCTTATCGGAATCGAATTCGATGAGCGCATCTCAGCTTCTCAGATGATGATAGAACTCTTCCAGAACGGCATCCTGGTAAGCTCGATCGGCACTTCTACGATCAGGATCGCTCCCCCGCTCATAATCGGAAAGAAGGAGATCGATACCTTCTGCAAGACGCTGGATAAGATCCTGCAGAATACCCTCCCCGTTAAGAAGGGAATTCTTTCAGCCATCAAGGACAAGCTTCCTTCAACCTCCAAGCAGGTAAGCGTGGCATCTTTTGACAAGATCCCCGAAGAAAAGGAAGCACCCGCAGCGCCCGCTGCCGAGACAACGGCACCCAATGACGATGACATGTAATTTAAGGAGATTAACAAAATGAAGCATTATATAGATTTCCACGAAGACGTCGCAATAGATGAACTTCCTTACCTGCTCGATATCGCAGCAGACATGAAGGCAAAGACAAAGGCAGGGATCGAGCACCACTATCTCAAGGGCAAGACTCTTGCCATGATCTTCACAAAGTCCTCTACAAGAACGAGGGTCTCTTTTGAAGTCGGCATGTACCAGTTAGGCGGTCAGGCACTCTTCCTCAGCAACAACGACATTCAGATCGGAAGGGGCGAGACCATCTATGACACCGCGCACGTTCTCTCGGGAATGGTCGACGGCATCATGATCAGGACCTTCAAGCACAGCGATGTAGAAGATCTTGCCAAATATGGTTCGATCCCCGTAATCAACGGACTTACGGACGACCAGCATCCCACACAGATGCTCGCAGACCTTCTTACCATCAAGGAACACAAGGGTGATCTCAAGGGCCTTAAGCTCTGCTACGTAGGTGACGGCAACAATGTTGCAAACTCACTTCTCCAGGCTTGCGCAAAAGCAGGAATGGATGTTGCCATCGGATCTCCCGCTGACTATACCTGCCCCGACAAGTATGTTAAGCAGGCGCAGGAAGATGCCGAGATCACAGGATCCAAGATCCTGATGACGACAGATCCTTTCGAAGCTGCAGACGGTGCGGATGTCATCTACACCGATACATGGACATCGATGGGCCAGGAAGAAGAGAAGGCCAAGAGAGTCGAGATCTTTAAGGATTATCAGGTAAACAGCAAGCTCATGGGCGTTGCCAAGAAGGATGCCATCTTCCTCCACTGCCTCCCCGCATACAGAGGTTATGAGGTAACGGAAGATGTCATCGACGGTCCCCAGAGCGTTGTTTTCGACGAGGCCGAGAACAGGCTTCATGCCCACAAGGCTATCCTGGTCAACTGCTATCTGAACTGATGCCGTACACATTCCGCGAAGCAGAACTGTCAGACGCACCCGAACTGTCGCGCCTCTTGAAGGCTGCGATGCATACTTACTGCACAAGATCCAATATACCCGCCGAGATGCTCGAGGCAATGAACGAGGACATCGCGGATATCGAAGACAGGATCAAGAGGTGCAGCTGTCTGTGCTGCCTGGACGGAGATTCCATCGTCGCGACCATTACATTCAATGTTATAGATACTCCGCAGAGGCTTAGTTTCTCACGCAAGACACTGGACTACCTGTCGGGCTTTACAAGAGTCGGATACATTTCGCGCTTTGCCGTCCGCGAAGACCTGAGGAATGAGGGCCTCGGCATCGAACTGGTCAACCGCGCGATCGCACTTGCAAAAGCAGCGGACTGCGGCGCAGTACTCCTGCACTCTTCCGCTACAAACAAATACATGGTGGAATTCTATAAGAACCGCGGATTCGAACTCATCGATCACGAGGATTCGAGAGGCTACGACCGCGGACTGTTCTCAAACAGTCTGGGTTAATTCTATGCGGCAATCCTTTGCACGCGGATCATTCTTGACCGCTTCGGCTACTTCGTTTGCCTTCTCTTCGGAATCGAAAAGTGCAAAAACCGCGCTTCCCGAACCGGTCATGGCGGCATACGGAGCTCCCGCTTCCTTAAGGGCTTCGATGACCTCCCCTATCTGCGGGACTGCTTCTATGGCAGGTGCCTGAAGATCATTTACCAGAAGATCTCCTCCTGCAAGGAACGCTTCAAGCTTATCCGAAAGAGAATCCTCCTCTTTCGTAAGACCCGAGACATATTCCGTGTATGCATCGTTATCTATCTGCTGAAGTTCAGCTGAATCTATCGCCTTGAAACACTCGGGCGTGGACACGCCTTCGGCAGGTTTTACTATCAATACGGGAAGGCCCGAAAGGCTTGCAAGCGGCGTTATGTCCTCTCCCACGCTCTCGCACAGGCAGGTACCGCCGTAAAGGAAGAACGGCACGTCAGCTCCGACATTGACTGCGAGCTTGCCGAGTTCTTCTTCCGTGAAGGGACTCCCGAAATGTTCCTGCAGGACGATAAGCACGGACGCCGCATCCGAACTTCCGCCTCCCATGCCGGACTCAGAAGGTATCCTCTTCGTAAGCTTGATGACCGTACGGGGAAAACCGTCCTGATAATCAGTGCTGCCCTCTGCGGCAAGCTTGTTGTGAAGGGAAGCATAGAATCTGTCGGCTGCCTTATAGCAAAGATTCTTCTTGGGAACTATATCGGTCCTTCCTTTGCACTCAACGACGATCTCCGAGGGACCTTCGCCTCCGATCGAGACGACCAGTTCATCACAATAATCGATCTCCTGCATTACCGTGTAAAGTCTGTGATAACCGTTGGGCAACCTCCCGCAAACCCTGAGGAAGAGGTTGATCTTGGCACTCGCAGATGTCTTGTAGGTCTCGATACTATCCATGTCCAAATTTTACATTAATATAGAAACAAAGAAAAGTTAAACAAAAAAAGCCATCCCGCGGAATTCGCGAGATGACTTTGTTCCATTCTGCCGGTAAATCAAGAGTTATCAGACAGCTACTTCTTCAGCCTTCTCGGGCATTATTCCGACGCGGACTGTTCTTGTCAGGACGTCGATGTAGCTGAAAGATACCAGCGACTGCTTGCCGTTCTCACCCTGGCATCTGAGAGTGAATACATTGGGATAGCAGTGCTCAACTGTTCCGATATAGGTAATGATCCTCTTACGGCCGCCGTTAGTCTTGCAAACGATCCTCTTTCCCAAAAGTTCTTCAAACTTCTCGCGGCACTTAGCCAGATCAGAACTGATTATCATTGGACAAATCCCCCCAACTCGGAATTGTAAATTGTCTGACCCCTCAACTCGGGTGCTATTCCTCACAACTCTAACATTTACTTGATAATTTGTCAATGAAAAACACAATATATTGTGGGAATTTATCACACACCTCACAAAATATTGTGTTTTGAGGCTCTGTTTGAAAACTGATGTGATTTTATTTACAATCGAAGGGTTAATAAAAATACCGGAGGTAGAGAACATGTTAAGCGACATCGAGATAGCACAGCAGGCCAACCCCGAACGCATTGAAAGCATCGCCGGCAAGCTCGGTCTTTCCGCTCAGGATATCGAGTGTTACGGAAAGTACAAAGCCAAGGTCCCTCTTGAAGTCATCGACGGACTCAAAGACAATCCCGATGCCAAGCTCATATTGGTAACGGCAATGAACCCTACCCCCGCAGGAGAAGGTAAGACCACCGTGAGCGTTGGTCTCGCACAGGCTCTTACCAAGCTCGGCAAGAAGACCGTATTAGCCCTCAGGGAACCCTCTTTGGGACCTGTTTTCGGCGTAAAGGGCGGCGCGTGCGGCGGCGGATATTCACAGGTCATCCCCATGGAGGATATCAACCTGCACTTTACCGGCGACATCCACGCCATCACAACGGCTAACAATCTTCTCGCCGCAATGATCGACAACCACATCTATCAGGGCAACGAGCTGAACATCGATCCCGAGCGCATCTACTGGAAGAGATGTCTCGACATGAACGACCGTACACTTCGAAATGTCACAATAGCTGCTTCCGGCGGCAAGGACGGCGTCACCAGGACCGACCACTTCACCATAACCGCGGCATCCGAAGTCATGGCAACATTCTGCATGGCCAAGGACCTTGAAGATCTGAGAAGAAGACTGGCAGGTCTCATCATCGCATGCGACAAGGACGGCAAGAACGTAACCGCAGGCGACCTCGGTGCGGACGGTGCCATGACCGCAGTACTCAAGGATGCCCTCTGCCCTAATCTCGTGCAGTCACTTGAAGGCGTTCCCGCATTCGTTCACGGCGGTCCGTTCGCCAACATCTCTCACGGCTGCAACACGATAATCGCCACCAAGGCCGCAATGAAACTCGGTGACATAACCGTCACTGAAGCAGGTTTCGGAGCTGACCTCGGAGCTGAGAAGTTCCTCGACATCAAGTGCCGTGAAGCAGGCCTCTGCCCTGATGCATGCGTCATAGTCTCCACGGTAAGATCTCTCAAGTACAATGCCGGCGTCGACAGGGCTGATCTTTCCAAGCCCGATCCCGAGGCAGTAAGAAGAGGTTTCGTAAACCTTGCAAAGCATGTCGAGAACATCAATTCTTACGGCATCCCTGCTGTCGTTGCGGCAAACAGATTCCTCACAGACACGGATGAGGAACTTGCAGTGATGGAAGAAGAGTGTGCCAAGCTCGGCGCGGCATGCGTTCCCACTGAGATCTTCGCCAAGGGCGGAGACGGCGGAATCGATCTGGCTGAAGCAGTCCTAGCTGCAATCCCCAAGTCATCCGGCAAGCTTAATTACGCTTACGAGCTGAACGAAACCGTAGAAGAAAAGATAACAAAGATTGCAACCAAGATATATGGTGCGGCCAAGGTCGACATCCTCCCCGAAGCAAAGGCGAAGATCGACAAGTTCACGGCAGACGGCTACGGTGATCTTCCCGTATGCCTTGCCAAGACACAGTACTCGCTCTCCGATGACCCCAAGGCTCTCGGACGTCCCGAAGGCTTCACTCTTACCGTAAGAGACTGCCATCTGTCTGCAGGCGCAGGCTATATCGTCGGTCTTACAGGTACCATCCTCACGATGCCCGGACTTCCCCCGCATCCTGCAGCACTGGATATCAATGTATCTGAAAGCGGAGATATAACCGGACTGTTCTGATCATGGCGCGAAGACCGAATCCGACATTTCTCAAGAAAGCCGAGGGTATCCATGAGTTCCGACGCAAACGGACGCTCATAATCATCGCCTGCATAGCAGTTGTGGCACTCGTCACGGCCTTTATAATGGCGGTCGCATCAATGCAGCGCCAATATGCGGCAGAATACCCCGAACTTGTCGGAGCCGCTACTTCGACCACGACCGAATGGGAAAAGTACTCAAGGCCCGTTCACTCCACAACGACCGAGACCACTACGGAGACAACTACCGAAGCAGAGACCACCGTGATCTCTGCCGTTATCGCCGAGACAACAACTCAGTCAGAGACCACGGAACCTACGGAGAGCACGGCTCAGGACAACAAGCCCGAACCGTTCTCCGAGCCCATAGGCATTCACTTCAGGGATGATTATCCCACAAGGACGGTCTCATATCAGGAGCGCGCCGTACTTCTTGATGCTCTCAAAGAGAAGATAACCAAGTACCAGAACGAGAATCCCGGCCTGCGTATATGTTATGTCATCAAATCGCTTGATACGGGCGAAGAACTCGGTTTCGGCAAGCTGGACCCGGTTGTTCCTTCGGGTGCATGGAGCCTCCCCACCGGCATCGTGCTCTGCAACAAGGCGGATGAGAATCTTGCAAACTTCTCGTCGGTATTTACTTACGACGGTTCAGGCAGCAGTTCGACATCTTACATCGCCGGCACATATACCGCCGGCAAGCAGTTCTATTTAAGGACACTCATGAGATATGCCGTTACCAAAAATGACGACATAGCCCTGTCCATGCTGATAAGCGCTCTCGGAGGCTCGGAAGCGGTGACCAATGAGATCAACACCATAAGTTCATATATCTCATATGAGGAGCAGATTCTTTATACCGACTACCGCGGATATGAGCTCAAGGGGAACAGACGCACCACATGCTACGACATGGCCTGCTATCTTGAATATCTGTACGAAGGCTACATCAATGATCCGGATTGTTATCAGAGACTGATCAATGACATGGCGACCAGCGAGATGCCTTCCCCCATCAAGGATGCTTTCGGAGATTCCGCGGATATCTATCACGTTTCCGGAACAAATACCGAACTCGGAGCATATATCGACTGCGCGATAATAGACGGTGACGAACCCGTGATACTCGTAATCTACGTGGAGGCAAAGAACAAGACCACAGCCGATTCGGCCATGGTCACACTGGCATCCTACACATACGATTTCATATCCGCATGCTATGCGGAATAAGTAAACCTTTTATGCTATAATCTCTAATGTTCATCCCGTCTGATCTGCATCAGATTCTGGTCCCGTGCAACTCGGTGCCGTGAACCCTGTCAGGTCCGGAAGGAAGCAGCAGTAAGCGGATTTCCGCGTGTGCCGCGGGGAAGCCTGTTCTGACGTGTTTTGGGCGGGATGGACGTTTTTTATTTTTAAGGGGGAACATCCATGGAAGAACACTTGGCGTTGTACAGACGGTTCAGGCCTCAGACATTCGACGATATCGTCGAACAAAAGGAAGCCGTTACCGCGCTTCGTCAGTCGATCATTGATGGCAGGATCGGACATGCGTATCTCTTCTGCGGACAGCACGGCACAGGTAAGACCACTATAGCCAAGGTCTTTGCCAGAGCAGTAAACTGCGAGCATCCCGTTAACGGCAATCCGTGCAATGAGTGCCCCACCTGTAAGGGGATACTTAACGGCAGCATTCTCGATGTCATCGAGATGGATGCCGCTTCCAACAACAGTGTTGACAACATAAGGCAGATAACGGAGCAGGTTAATTTCGCGCCGTCTGCCGCAAAGTATAAGGTCTATATCGTCGACGAGGTCCACATGCTGTCCCAGGGTGCGTTCAACGCCCTCCTCAAGACACTCGAGGAACCTCCGGCACACGTCATATTCCTCTTTGCCACGACAGAGGTCCATAAGATTCCTTCAACGATCCTGTCCAGGTGCCAGAGATATGACTTCAAGAGAATCTCGCGCGACAGGATCATCGAGCGTCTGCGCTATGTTGCAGACAAGGACAATATCTCTGTCGATGACGAAGCATTGGGTCTCATCGCTGCGCAGTCCGACGGTGCAATGAGAGATGCCCTTACGCTGCTCGATCAGATGAGGGCGGTAACAGGCGGCAAGACCATCACAGGAGCAGATGTCGAGGATACGACCGGTACAGTCGACAACAGTTTCTTGTTCAAGACTGCAAACGCTCTGATCGATGCCAGATTCGACGAACTCATTGGACTTATGGCCGAGCTTCACGAGAGCGGCCGCGATTATGTCAAGTTCACCCTTGAACTGGCACACTACTTCAGGGATCTTCTCGTGATCCGCGTAATGCCCGATCCGACGAGACTCCTCCCCTATACAACCGACACCATACACGAGATGTATGTTACCGCCAACAAGGTAAGTGCGGATACACTCTCGGGATATATCACATATCTGTCCAAGGAGGTCTCCGAATTCAAGTGGTCTCCGGACATCACCACGAGTTTCGAGATAATGATGCTCAGACTGTGCGGCAAGAAATCACGCCTGCCCGTCGAGCCTCTGGTCATCCCGGATTTCGCGGCAAAGCAGGCAGAAGCGGCAAAGAAGATATCTTTCGCTGAGCCGGTCAAGGCAGAACCTGCCGTTGAAGAACCGGTGAAAGAGGAAGAAACCAAACCCGAACCCGAGCCCGCCAAGGCACCTGTCAGCATCTTTGCAAAGCAGAAAGAAGCATTGAAGGCAAAGGAAGAAGAACCGGAAGCAAATCCCGAAGTGTCCGAACCCGAGCCGGAAGAGAAAGAAGAGACTAAAGAAGAACCCGCAGCTGAAGAAGGTCCCAAGGAAACATCATTGTTCAGCTTTATGTCGTCATTAGGTTCTTCAAATACTTCATCCGAAGATGAGGAAGACTCTGCACCAGTGGTCGCACCTGTGACAGAGCCCGATCGTGATGATGAGCCTGAAGATGAACCTGAGACAGAGAAGCCGGCTCCTTCTCCCGAGAAGGAAGAAGCGCCTTCGCATTTCCTTGCAGGACTCGGATCTTCTTTCCTTGACGATCTGAAGGTGGGCAGCACATTTACTCAGCAGCCCGAGCCCGAACCGGAACCTGCACCCGAGCCTGCTCACACGACGCAGCTCGCAGAGCAGATGGACCGTTCAAGCCTCATCGTCGAGACGCCGAAGAGCGATATCAGAGTGCCCGAATTCACACCGGACAGCGCGGATGTTGCGGTAAGGTGGAAGAGATTCATCGCAGGTCTTCCCGAAGAATGTTCCAACGCTGGAACTGCACTCGAGAGATCTTCCCTGAAACTGGATGGCGACAGTGCGTATATCGTTTTCGCGAACGAGGATTCAAAGCTCATGATCAACGTCAAGAAGGCACCGGCTTTGAGAACCATCGCACCCATGGCAAAGAGGGAATTTGCCGCAGAGCACCTGTTCCTCTGCACCGAGGATCAGTACAGGAACATGCTCAAGGCCAAAGAGGACCAAGAGCAGGAAAGGCTTGCGGAAGAATTCCAGAGACGCGCGCAGGAAAAAGGGATCAACACCAACGTCCACTTCGGTGATGACGACTGATAAAAGATAATAAGTATTCAGGAGGAATATAACCATGGCAAAAGGCGGATTCAGAGGAATGCCCGGAGGCAACGCAAACAACCTGATGGCTCAGGCCCAGAGGATGCAGAGACAGCTCGAGGTTGCTCAGGCTGAAGTTGCGGCAATGCGCATCACAGGTACTGCAGGCGGCGAGAAGGTCAAGGTCATCTTAGGCGGTGATCACAAGATCTACGGCGTTGAGATCGATCCTTCCGTTATCGATCCCGATGACGCAGAAGGTCTTGCAGATCTTATGATGGCAGCATTCAACCAGGCTGCAGACGAACTCGAAGCAGAATCCCAGAAGCGTCTGAACTCCATCACAGGCGGAGTCAAGCTGCCCTTCTGATATGTCCGGATACTCTCCTTCCATTCAGAATCTTATATCACAGCTGTCCAATCTTCCCGGAATAGGCGGGAAGTCAGCTCAGCGCATGGCATTTCACATCCTTGCGATGGACGAAGACAAGGCCAAGGCCCTGTCGGACTCGATAATCAATGCTCGAAAGTCCACGATAAGGTGCAGTTGCTGCCAGAATTTCACGGACTCGGATCCGTGCCGCATATGTTCGGATACCACCCGCGACAAGAGCACGCTGCTGGTTGTTGAGACCCCGAGAGAGGTGTCTTCTTTCGAGAGGATGCATGAGTACAAAGGTCTCTACCATGTCCTTCACGGTGTGTTCGACCCGCTGGGCAAGAAGGGCATAGGCGATACAACGATACCCCAGCTCATCAAGAGGCTTTCCGAACACAGCGAGATAACGGAAGTCATCATTGCGACCAACCAGAATGCGGAAGGCAACGCGACTGCGCTGTATCTGTCAAGGATGCTCACGCCGTCGGGGATCAAGGTCACGCGTCTTGCTTCAGGTCTTCCCATGGGTTCTGACATCGAATACGTGGATGACCTTACCCTCGCAAATGCCCTGAAGGGCAGAGTATCTCTTGGTCCGGGAGCCGGCGATGAGACTTGATAAATTCCTTAAGCTGTCCCGTGTCATCAAGCGCCGCACCGTCGCCAATGACGTGTGCTCCACAGGACGTGTCACGGTAAACGGCAAAGTCGCAAAACCCGGTACAAAACTCAAGATCGGAGACATCGTCTCCATTATGTTCGGTAACGGAGTCGTCAGTTTCAAGGTGCTCTGCCTGCCCGAGACGGTACGCCGCGAAGATGCCCGCGAGATGTACGAACTCATCGAAGATACCGACGAGAATTCCGAGGAAGAATCCTAAGATTACAATTGTCTTACTTATTGTTACATCCCCTTTAAGTTTGGGGATGCTTTGTTGTTTTGCCGATATGCGTATGAGATATTCTAATCAGAATAACGTTTAAGGACGGATCTGATCTTGCGCAAGATGCATCACAAGACACACGGAATAACATTCCCGAGAGCGATACTGTGTATCGTTCTGGTAGTTGTTGCCATCCTTTGCTTCACGCGTTTTTCCAACATCATCGAACAGAGGGCGCGCCTCAAGGCGGAGAACAGTTCCCTTATCGCGCAGTCTCAGTCTCTGAGCGAGAAGCTCCAGCAGATCAAAGCGCAGGAGAAGTTCGGTGAAGATAATGCATATATTGAGAGTGTGGCAAGAAGCCAGCTCGACATGGTATATCCGGGCGAGGTAATCTTCCGCGTATCCGGTGAAGAACAATAAAAACGGTCCTCCCGACCTGATTTGCTGTTAGACAGGGACTGCCCCGATATTCGGGGCAGTCTCCATTTTATTCTGTCATCCTGATCTGGAATCTGTCGAATCTGACTTTCTCCGGATACTGTTCGCTGAAGAATATCGTCTGATGGAATGCCGCGAACTCTTTGGTGTTCTTCTTCATCCATATCGGGACCGGAATGTCCATCTCCTTGCACAGCAGTACAAGGGCCTTCTCCAGCTGCTTTGAGAAGGGTCCGTCCGTGTCTTCTGTCACTACTTCTTTTATCTCGGTAAGGCGGCTACCTACGAACAGTCTGCCTTCAAGTCTCATCTTTTTCCTCCGTTTTTTGAGGTTCTGCCTCAAATATGTTATTGTTTGCCACTATTTTGCCTTTTTTGAATCTTAAAGTAAATTCCATGCGTGGTATCATACAATTGTTCTAAGTAATTGTTCCTTACTTCATAACACCCTCCTTAAGACACTGACAACCCCTCGTCAGTGTCTTCTTTTTTGCACAAAAAATCCGATAAATAAGTGTTAAAACTTTTGAAAATAACCAAAAACAAAGTTTAATTTTATTGATAGTTACTTTCTTAAGTTGTAAAATAACAAAATAAATTAACTCATGGCGGTCAGATTCGTCTAAAAGCCGTGATTTCAGGAGGTCCAATATGAAAAAGTGTCCCGATTGCGGAATGGTAATTGCTAATCAGGCTATAAGATGCCCTAAGTGCAAATATACTTTTACAGCCGCAGAAGAAGGCGATGCACCTGCAGAGACAACAGTAACTCCCCAGGCAGCAGCAGTATCGGCAGCAGCAACCGGCAAGTCCGACAAGGTCGCAGGCATTATGCCGATGATCGAAGTTAACAAGGATAATGTCGACACTTATTACGAGCAGCTCAAGGCAGCAGTCGTAAAGAGAAAGACCGAATTCGATCACTTTATCGATTTCCTTGAGAACAGAACTTCCTGGCTTACGGCTCCTGCAGAAGTAAAGGGCGAGCTCGCTTGTGAGAAGGGTCTCCTTATCAGAAGCGTTGCTGTTACAAAGCAGCTTCTTAGAATCAAGGATACGATCATGCCTCAGCTCGACGAAGAGTCTGCAATCATCATCGGTCTCTTCCACGAAGTCGGTAAGGTCGGTATCGAAGGTAAGCCTCTCTTCATTCAGGAAGAGGCTGCTTCCCTCAGTTCTGCAAGCTCTGCTCTGGGTCTTTCCTTCAGCAGCAGACTTTCCAGCCCTTCTTCATCAGCACCTTCTTATTCGATCAACAATAAGCTGGTCTATATGAGTGTCGGTGTAAGATCACTCTTCCTCGTTTCACAGTACATGCTCCTGTCTGACGATGAAGCACAGGCTATCAGCTATGCAAGCGAGTGTGACAAGCTTGACGGCTGCCTCAGCCCTTACACACTGATCCTTTCCACAGCACTCAAGATGCAGGAGACAATTTACGAGAAGCCTGACATGATCAACGGTTACAGCTTCACGACCTACACACCTAAGGATTAAATTTTCATTTTTTACTCCATTTCTTTCCCTGCCTCATCCCTCGGAAGAGGCAGGGTTTCTTTTTAGAGGATATCTGTATGGCATATGAGAACGACAAGCTCGGTGCAGCGCTCAAACTCTATCTCGGCAGCAATCCGCTGCCGATGCATATGCCCGGGCACAAGAGGAATCCCGACCTCATCTCTTCCGAGTTCGCCCGCGACATAACAGAGATCCAGGGGTTTGATAACCTCCACTCCCCTACGGGCCTCATCAAAGACATCGAGACGGCAGGCGCTGCTCTCTGGGGTGCGGAAAAAGCTTATGTCTCCGTAGGCGGTTCCACGGCAATGCTCCTTACTGCAATATCAGCCTGCAACGCAGAGATGCCCGGTTCCAAAGTGCTCGTGGCTATGAACAGCCACCTCGCCGTATGGCACGCACTGGAACTGACTGGCAATGCTCCCGTTCCGCTAATGCCGGTAACTGACGGCAATATTCCTTTCGCAGGTCCCGTATCCGCGTACGACATAGAGAAGATCCTCGTAAGGGATCCTTCGATCAGGATGGTCATCATCACATCCCCCACCTACGAAGGCGTCATCTCGGACACGGCATCCATACATGAGATCACCAGACGTTACGACGCCACGCTTATAGTCGACTGTGCGCACGGGGCGCATCTCGGCCTGGGCGACGACTTCTTCGGAAGCAACTGCTGCGGAGACATCGTGATCAAGAGCCTCCACAAGACTCTCAATTCACCGACTCAGACATCCGTGATGCTGACTTATCCCGGATGCAGGGTATCCGAGAGCACTATAAGGCATTACATCGACATCTTTGAGACGAGCAGTCCTTCGTATGTCCTCCTTCGCGGGATATCCAAGTGCTTTGCCTCCATCAATGCAAACAAAGACATAATGACTCCCTGGAAGAACGGGATACGAATAGCAGAAGACAGACTGTCGGATCTTAAGAACTACAGGTTATGGCTCGCGCCCGTCAAAGAGCGCTCCAAACTCGTCATCATGGGAGACGGCATCGATCTGGCTGAACGTCTCAGGGGCGATTTCGGGATCGAATGCGAAGCTGCATTTTCCACTCACCTCATTGCCATGACCGGCATCGGAGATACGGAAGAATCGATCAACAGGTTCTGCGATGCGGTATTGAAGATAGATGAGCTGTCTTCCCCGCAACAGATCGTAAGCACCCTTCCCAGGCCCAAGCCCTTATTCTCTCTGGATGTGCGCGAAGCCTCAATAAAGGGACTGAATGCAGATGAGAAGCCCATAGAGGAAAGTTCCGGCATGATCAGCGGAGAATACCTGTTCTGCTACCCGCCCGGAGTACCGCTCCTGGTGCCCGGCGAACTGATAACGCAGGACACCATAGATTACGTGCGTTCAAGCGGTGCCGAGATCAAGCGTCCGGCGGGGTGTTTCGAGGGCTGTGTCAAAGTGTTGCCTTGACTGTATGCCCGGCTCAAAGTATAATTGCTCTATCAAAAAAAGGGGGAACCTCAACATGACGAGAATCGTTACTATCGAGACCCGCGACCTTGATAAGTCCGCTAAGGAAGGCGGCTGCGGCGAGTGCCAGACATCTTGCCAGTCAGCTTGCAAGACATCCTGCGGTGTTGCTAACCAGGCTTGCGAGAAGAAGTCCTGATAAACGGGGTTTCTGTAAATTGAGCAGAGCAAAAGGTCTCGTAATGTAAATTATGAGACTTTTTTACTGCCATTTCATAGGAGATTTAAATTGATTCACTGTTACAGATTTGACGACAAGAATATAGTACTCGATGTTTTCTCGGGTTCGATCCACATGGTGGATGATGTTGCTTACGAGATTATTCAGATGTATGAGAACAGCACAAGGGACGAGATCGTAAGCAAGGTCTGCCCCATGTTCTCCGTAACCGAAGAGGAAGTGGATGAGTGCATAAAGGACATCGTAGACCTGAAAGCTGCGGGTAAGCTTTTCGCTCCGGATAAGTATGCGAATATCGCCTACGATCTTAAGAAGAGAAAGTGGACCTTAAAGGCCCTCTGCCTGCATGTCGCCCATACCTGTAACCTTAACTGCTCCTACTGCTTTGCCGCACAGGGCAAGTTCCACGGCAAGAGAGGCCTCATGAGCTTCGAGACGGGCAAGCGCGCCATCGACTTCCTTATTGAGAACTCAGGCTACCACAAGAACCTCGATATCGACTTCTTCGGCGGCGAGCCTTTAATGAACTGGGATGTAGTGAAGCAGCTTGTGCTTTACGGACGCTCCATCGAGAAGGATGCGGGCAAGAATATCCGTTTTACCCTTACGACAAACGGCGTCAACATAGACGATGATGTTATCGAGTTCTGCAACAAGGAGATGCATAACGTAGTCCTGAGTCTCGACGGAAGAAAGGAAGTAAATGACCGCTTCCGTGTTGATATGAAGGGCAACGGATCTTACGATACCATCGTTCCCAAGTTTATGAAGTTTGTGGCGGCAAGGGGCGACAAGAGCTATTACATGAGAGGCACTTATACCCACTTTAATACGGACTTCGTAAATGACATTAAGCACATGGCAGACTTAGGTTTCAAGGAACTCTCCATGGAGCCTGTTGTAACGTCTCCCGATTCTCCGTCTTTCCTCACCGAAGAGGATCTGCCCATCCTCATGGAGCAGTACGAGGAGCTCGCCCGCGAGATGATCAAGAGAAACTCCGAGGGCAACGGCTTTACTTTCTACCACTATATGCTCGACTTAACCTGCGGTCCCTGTATCTACAAGAGGATATCGGGATGCGGCGCAGGAACCGAATATGTTGCAGTTACACCCTGGGGCGACCTTTATCCCTGCCACCAGTTTGTAGGCGACGAGAGGATGAAGCTCGGAGATATCTTCGAAGGATTCACTTCTCACGGCAAGGAAGTAAGCGGCGAGTTCGCGCAGGTAAACTGCTATACAAGAGAAGGATGCAAGGACTGCTGGGCCAAGCTTTACTGCTCGGGCGGCTGTGCTGCAAACGCATACCACTCCGGCGGATCCATAACCGATATCTACGAATACGGATGCAAGCTTTTCCGTAAGAGGATCGAATGTGCTCTCGCGGTGAGACTGTCAAACCTCAGCGAGGAAGATATATATGTACCTGACGCTGACACTGAATCCGTCGATTGACCACTATATGCGTCTTCCCGGCGGGAAGGTCCTGACAGCTGGCACGCCTGAAGCGCCGTCGGTCAACCGCGCTTACGAAGAATATTTTGCCGCAGGGGGCAAAGGGATCAATGTCGCCAAGATATTAAAGCGCCTGTCCCCTTCTTCTCAAGTTGAAGCCACCGGATTCACGGCAGGCTTTACGGGACAATATGTGACCGGGGATATTGCGGGCGAGGGAATAATCTCATCATTCATTGAAGTTTCCGGGCACACAAGGATCAACCTTAAGGTCACTGACGGGAACGGTATCGAAACGGAGATAAACGGACCGGGACCCAAAGTATCAGAGGAAGATATATCGAGGCTCATAAGCGTGATCGGCAGAAGCTCATGTGATACGCTCTTTATTTCAGGTTCGCTGACTTCAGGTCTTGATTCAGATACTTATTGCCATATCGCTTCTGAAGTTCTGAAGGTTAAGCCTTCCATGAGACTGATACTGGACTTCGAAGGTGAGGCTCTTCTTAAATGCCTCCCCTTAAGGCCTTTCCTTATAAAACCCAATGCTTCTGAACTGTCGGCTTTGACCGGCAGAGACTTAAGCGTCTCGTCTTCCCTTTCTGATATTAATGAAGCCGCCGGTATACTCATAGGGAAAGGCGCTTCCAATGTACTTGTTTCTTTAGGAGGAAACGGCGCCTGCCTTCTGACGGATAAAGGAGAGTTCTATTCTGTTCCCGGGATCGAGGGCCGAGTAGTAAGCACTATAGGCGCCGGAGATACCATGACCGCTTCATTCATATATATGCTGGACCGTGATAATGATGCAGGAGCGGCTTTGGAGTTTGCCAATAAATGCGCCGCGCTTACGGCGTTTTCCGGCGGTCTGCCTGATTCATTTGATAGTCTGTTGTAAGCTTAGAGAATCCTCATGATCCAGCAGCCGTCCATCTGCATCGACAGATCATTGAACTGCCATCTGACCGCTGTTCTTGCCGGACTTCCCGGATCTCTTATCTCATAACCTTCATCGTTATAACCGACTATCAGGATATACTGGGCCGAATCCGTAAAATCTCCCGGTCCCATAAGACACATGACTATATTTCCGACATCAAGATTCCTCTCGATCCTGGTCTGATCCGCGGTGATGGGTGTGACATCGATGCCAAGTCCGATCGCACCGTCGCTCATCAGTGACCAGCTCGTACCGCCTTCCATCGTATAGTTGTTATTCTCGGCGAACGAGGCCATCCATGCGGGATTCATATCGGCATTGCCAAGAAGATATGAGGCGACCATTGAAAGTGCGGTGGGACCGCTTCCGGTAATCCCCATAACATTCCCGGCATAAGATTTATAACCCCATCTGATATCGTACTGATAGTATTCTGGAACCCTTACCGGGGTATAATCTCCGGACATATCAATGCTCCCGGGATAATCCGGCGAATCCTGTGTTCCTATATATTCGGGATAGTGAAGGACAAATTCCAGAGCGTCCGGATTCTTATAAAGAAGATTGGACAATTCAGACGGATATGAGAACGGATCGATCCCGTTTGCCGCAGCATATGAATCGATGACAGCCTGGCATTCGGAAGGTGTATTAAGCGGATAAGAGGAATAATCCGGTGCAGTCTCAACAGGCTCGGTCTGCTGTTCCATCTCAGTTAACGTAACTGTTCCGGACGGGACAGTTGCAGGACTCTCGGTGGTTTCCCTATGCTTTAGAAGATATACCGTGACTATGGTCGCTGCTATCAGAATGACTGCCAGAAGACCGGAAATATATAATTTGG
>JAILMZ010000108.1 GCA_024692105.1 Saccharofermentans sp. | reverse complement strand
CAGTGAGAAACGCGACGGCAAGACTTATGTTAAGGTGGATATCTACTTTACCGCAATCGGAATGTTCGATATACCATCAGAGAAAGAGATTAACGCTGTCATGAAGCGCATGGAAAGCGAGCGAGAGACGGCGTAATCATAAAAAAGCATCTTACTGCCTTACGGCAAGAAAGCACCCTAAATAGGGCGTTTTAGTTATTTAAGCCAACATTAAGCCAACCAAAATCAGCGATATGTTTTTTCAGAAGTCCGCCCATAGTCATAGGTGGTCTAGATTAGCAGCTCAAAAAGTTATCAAGAGGACTTAACCCGGATGATATTAGTACCTTGTCTGAGGGAGTGATCCCTTAGTCAAGAAAAAAAGCAGGCTAATAAACTAATGATACACACAAATCTTATCATAATTATGATATAATCGTGATAACTATAAATGCGACAAGGTGGATTTGATCATGATTAATATAAGACCCGTCTCAGACTTAAGAAATAAGTTTACTGATATTGAGAAGACTGTCAGCGAAGGTGACCCTGTTTTTCTCACAAAGAATGGATATGGTTCTATGGTCGTTATGAGTATCGAAGCTTATTCCAGACTGACACAAAATGTTGAACAGGCATTGGACGAAGCTGATGAGTATGCCAAGAAAAACAGCGCAAGGATGACTCACGAAGACGTGTTTGACAAGTTGCGGAGTCAGTTGAATGGCTAAAGATAAATATACGCTTAGATATCTGCCAATCTTTTATAGTGATCTTGAAGAACACGTGATGTATATTTCACGTGTTCTTAAAAACGCTGCAGCGGCTAACGAATTGCTGAATGATGTTGAAAAAGCCATTCTTGAAAGACTTCCCGATGCAGAATCATTCGAGCCATATCATTCAAGAAAAGAACGAGAATACCCATATTACAGGATATATGTAAAGAATTATGTCATTTATTATGTAGTTATTCCTAATGGCAGAAGCAAAAAGATAATGGAGGTCCGTCGTATCTTACACGGCTTGCAGGACAGGGATAAAACGATATGAGTTTCCGCGTTTACAAGATGCGTCGAGAAAGCAAAGATATTCCTTCTGTCGGGATCTCCTGTATCCGGTTTGACAAAGAGTATCTGGAACAATACAAGTCTATGTACAATGCCGCCTTTAGACCTATGAGAAAAGCACTGGACATCAAACCATATGACTGGTATAACAACAGCAGTTTGATAATGGATATATCATCTGATATCTATATACTGACTGAAAAAAACGAACTGATAGGTTCTGTTGCCTGTTGCGGAAACGAGATTGATGATCTGTTCGTCAGTGAATTTCACCGTCACAAAGGTTATGGCAGACAACTACTGATATGGGCAATGGATCATATAGCATCATGCGGATACAAAGAAATGGTGATCCATGTTGCCGAATGGAATCAGAATGCTGTTCAGATGTATAAGAAGGAAGGTTTTGAAATCGTCAAAATAGAAATAATATCCGTATAGTAAATCCAGAATAAAACAGACTAATAGATCAAGATGAAGAGGTGATGAGATCAAAATGAAAGTTTTAATCATTTATTGTCATCCAAGTAAAAACAGTTTCACATACGAAGTGAAAGAAGCTTTTATCAAAGGACTGGAGAGTGCAGGTCATTCATATGAGATCTCTGATCTGTATGCAGATGGATTCAATCCCGTGATGTCGGAAAAAGAGTATATAAGAGAAGGGTTTTATGATCTGGATAGTCCTGTAGCGGAGGACGTTCTTTTAGAGCAGAAAAAGATAAATGAAGCGGATGCGGTAGCCTTTATTTATCCTGATTTTTGGACTTCGTCTCCCGCTATGTTAGAGGGATGGTTTCAACGAGTATGGACTTACGGATTTGCATATGGGGATAAACCATCCATGAAATGTCTGGAAAAAGCTTTATTTCTGATTACCATGGGCGGGTCATTAAAAGATGAGGTAAGAAGAGATCAGCTGGAAGCAATGAAGACGGTTATGGTTGGTGACCGGATCAGGAACAGAGCAAAAACCTGCGAAGTATATGCTTTTGATGAGATGACCAGAGGCTATGGTAATAATGCTCACAGGGATGAAAACGCCGGTAAGTATCTGAGAAAAGTATTTGAAATCGCGAAAAATATATAGAAAGGGAAAATATGGATCTCTGACATATGTTTTTGATGAAAAAATCGTTGTCTCTCTTTTTAGTGTTCTTTAAGATCGGTCTGTTTACCTTTGGGGGCGGCTATGCCATGCTGGCATTGATCGAAGATATATGCGTAGAGAAGAAAAAGTGGATAACCCATGAAGAGATGATGGATATAACTGTGATCGCAGAATCCACTCCCGGTCCGATCGCGATCAATCTGGCTACGTATGTCGGCTACAAATTGCGGAAAATTCCGGGAGCAATCATCGCAACGCTTGGCATGATAATACCGTCTTTCTGTATTATCTTTCTGATCTCGCAGTTCCTGGACCGTTTCCTGGAGATAAAATGGGTATCAAGTGCTTTTCAGGGGATAAAGATCGCGGTTGCCATTTTGATAATAGATGCAGCAGTTAAGATGATCAGGAAAATGAAGAAAAAACCTTTTCAGATCACCATGATGATCGCTGCCCTGATCAGCATGCTGGTCATTAATGTGCTTGCCCTGCACGTTTCTTCTTTGGTGATAATGCTTGCAGGCGCTGCAGCAGGTCTCATCTTTTACGCGATACACAATCGAAGCAGAAAGGAGACGGCAGACAAATGATCTATTTGAAATTGTTTGTCGCTTTTCTTGAGGTCGGACTCTTTTCATTCGGAGGAGGGTATGTATCGATACCTTTGATACGTGAGATCGTACTATCCTATGGTTGGATGGATGACGAGATGATTACTCAAATGATCGCTGTCAGCGAGAGTACGCCCGGACCGTTAATGGTCAATATGGCAACATATGTCGGCAGCTCTCAGGGCGGGATCCTTGGAGCACTGGTCGCAACTCTGGCTGTTGTGTTGCCTGCGTTTCTGATAATCATATTGGTAACGGCGATACTCAGGAGATTTATCAGCAACAGATATTTTCAGGCAGTACTTAGCGGAATGAAACCTTGCATTATTGGAATAATAATGGCAATGGGCATCTATTTGATGGTTCAGAACTGCCTTGGAAGCAAATTTTCCGTGACAGATATCAGGGCTGTTATAGTGGCGATCATTCTGAGTGCTGTTTATTGGGGTTCCAGAAAAATAAAGAAAAACGGTATCTCTCCGATTTTTCTGATCATCATTTCTGCAGGAGCAG
The DNA here is from genome assembly GCA_024692105.1 of Saccharofermentans sp. The sequence continues at coordinate 42,974 of JAILMZ010000108.1, read as the reverse complement.
GAGTCCTTTTTTATGGCTTAAGATAAACTCTGTGCTTGAAAAATATACAGACAGGACAGGTGGTCCTATAGGATTTGCTATATAATTAATTATGATTTCTGAAGCTGCAAAAGCTTTAATTAATTATGCTTTTGAAGTGCTTAATGCGGAAATGATACAGGCGCATTGTGACAGCAGAGACCGTGCTTCTGAGAAGGTCATGAAAAAGATCGGCATGACTCTGGTTGATGATACAGGGACCAGATACTATCCCAAAACCGGTATTTCTTCGGGAGAGTATCTTTACGCGATAAAATAATATATCTATACATTTACATTTATCGATACGTGTGTTACTATCCTCTTGTTCATGGAGGTGACTTAATATGGGATACAGAGAGGATGCACGTAAGATCAAGGCTTTGGCTGATGAGAACCGCCTGGCGATCATGATGTCGCTCAAGCAGAAGGAGAAGTGTGCCTGTTATCTTTTGGAAGAACTCAACATTTCTCAATCGACCCTTTCCCATCACATGAAGCTTCTCTGCGACAGCGGACTTGTTGATTACCGTAAAGAAGGAAAATGGATGCACTATTCCCTTTCTAAAGAGGGTGCGGCTGCTTTTCGCAAGATGATAGACGGATACATCCGTACCGGCAAGTGATCAGAGGAGATACGCGTATGAATTTCAAAGATAAAGTGCTTATTGTAACCGGCGCAAGTTCCGGAATGGGAAAGAGCTGCTGTGAGCTTCTTCTCGAAAATGAGGCTGTTGTAACCGGCATCGATATAAACGACGGCACGATAGAACATGAACATTACTCACATTGTAAGGCTGATGTCCTGGAAGAAGAACAGATCCGCGAGTGCATATCGGAAATCGATTCCAGATACGGACATATAGACGGTCTGGTCAATGCCGCCGGTATCTTTGGCAATAACAAGCCTTTCTATGAATTAACCAGCGAGGAATGGAACAAAGTAATATCGGTAAATACTACCGGAACATTTATCGTATCCAAAGCAGTGTCTCCTGCCTTGATAAGGGAAAAGCATGGCAAGATAGTCAATATAAGCTGCATAAGATCCACGATTTATAAGAACAACATGGCAGATTATGCTGCTTCAAAGGGCGCGGTCGCATCGATGACATCTGCAATGGCCTTAGATCTTGCTCCGTATAATGTTCAGGTAAACAGTGTTGCTCCTGGATTTATATACACAGGAATGACAGCGGCTTCGTTTGACATACCTGAAGTGAGAGCAAAGTCAGAAGCCTTGATTCCGAACGGAAGACTTGGAATACCAAAGGACATTGCATCAGTCGTACTGTTCCTTCTGTCTGACATGTCGGACTATGTGACAGGAACCATGTTGTTTGCTGATGGCGGGTATCACATACAGAAGTGATCAGGCAAAAAACATTAGAGAAAAAGGTTAATAATCGTATGTCGTTTAAAGTTAAGGAATGCTCTGATATTGAAATTATAAAAGCGTTATTTATTGAGTATTCACATATCAAGGGAGCGGAAAGCTGTTTTGTCTCTTTTGATAAGGAATTGAATGATCTTGAAGGCTTTTATTCCGGCGGAGCCATATTGGTCGGTTATGAAGATGATGTGCCTGTGGCATGTGTTGCTTTCAAAATGATAAATGAAGAGACATGCGAAGGAAAGCGTCTTTTTATCAAGCCCGGCTACAGAGGAAAAGGGTATGCCAGGATAATGATAAAAGCAATGACGGACAGAGCATCTGAACTTGGATTTAAAGAAGTTGTCTTTACGACCAAACCAGAAGTCATGAGCGTGGGATATGGTCTTTATAAGAGGATGGGATTTGAAGAGTTATCAGAAGACAACGGCATTGTAAAAATGAGGATCGATCTTGCCATATTGCGGAAGCAAAACACGCGAATTGATATATAACAGTATCAGAGTGTATTACGGAAGACCGGAGAGAGCAGATGCTTTAGCGCGCAGATTTGCACATGGCAACCGCTTTCTTGCCTGAGCACGTCTGTCATCCAACGGTTCTCGAAACACAAACATGCAGGAAGAGATTCCTGCTTTTTTGACTTCGCATAACGAATTTCAAAATAACTGTTGACATAGTATCAAATCAATACTAACATATGCTTATGGATAGTATTGTGCGAATACTAACGATTTATAAAGCATAGCCTTAGGAGGGTTCTTATGAATACATTTGCTTACAGGAGACGATCGTTCGCATTAAAAGTGTTATCCGTAATAGCGGTGGCTTTTATATGCATCAGCTTTTTTACGCAGACAGTTCGTGCTGACTCGGGTCCCAAGAGATCGATAAAGATCTCTCTTAAGAACCTTCCGACAGAGCCTTACTATATTGCAATCCTTGATCCGGGGTCACGTCCGTCTGATCCTGACAACTATTATAATTATGTAAAGGTTGCGGAAGAGGATAAGGAGATTAAAGATATCTTCTTTAACTATGAAGAAGACGGTTTTGCTCTGTACTGTGAGCCAAGCGGCAGGTGCTCAATAGTGCCGTCTGAATCCATTATTTCTGACAGTATCGACTACGGCTATTATGTGCCTTCAACATTTAAGGTGATTGTTGTGACCAAGAGCTGCGATGTGACGGTCAGCAACGAGATTACGACAAAAGCATTCTACTCTGATTGTGAATACGATTATTCAACAAACACTTTGAAGGAAGTGAACGTTGGCTGGAATATCGGTGCAAAACTGGCAACGGAATCGATACCGTTTTTCTATCTCACTCTGTTTATCGAAGGCATAGTTCTGCTTTGTTTCGGCCTCTTCAAGGAAAAGAATGTTCGAAGATTTCTCCTGGCCAATACCATTACTCAGTTATTGTTGTTTGTCTTTAATTTCACATGCAGTTATATAGAGCCTTTATTGAAGCATAATGTATTAGCTTGGCTTGGTGTAGAGGTATTGATTACTGTGATCGAGCTGTTTATCTATCGTAAGAGTCTGACCAAGAAAGAGGGCAATGTCTCAATCAAGAGAAACATAGCTTACGCAATAACAGCCAATGTCATAAGTGCATTTATAGACATTCCGTTCGTTATCATTGGCATTATGTTGGGAAGTATTTTTTATTAAAAACTCAACATAGAACAAGACTATCAGCGGAGCATATAGCTCCGCTTTTCTGTTATGATAGATTTTATGGATTGGATGATGGGAGAACAAAGAATGAGAGATATGTTAGTTGAATTGCTTGATGCAAGAAAACACAAAATCTATAAAGAAAACGAATTCGAAGCATTATTACAGAATCTCAAAGAATCTAACGCAGGCAACACCATTGATTGGGACGGCGGTGCCGAAGAAGAATGGGCTTTCGTTAATAATGAAGGTATTTCAATAATGCTTAATCGCAGAATCGGAATATGTTTTGTGCGCGGCACATTAGATGAAACAAAAGTTTCCTGTTTGAGTCAATGTAAGTGCGTTTATGTAGACAGATTTGACATAGATGAGTGGCATATAGATCTTACTGATCTGCGAAAAAGCGTTCCTGAGATAATATGGTCTGCCTCGGATGATGCGGTTGATCCCCGGTGTTTTTCACTGAATGATTTCTACTATGCAACTGTTTAACATCATATGGAATTGAGATAAGAAAAGGCAATATTAATGAAAGAAAAGAAATTGAAAAAGCATATATTTCGCAATGTTCTTCTGTGCATTATTGGATTGATCGCAGTCTTTCTGCTGGTTTCTTTCATAAGACACAGAGTCCTGCTGGAAGGGGAGAAAGACATTCTCACTCCTCCCGGCCAAATGATCGATGTTGATGGTCACCAAATGCATGTTTATTCGGTTGGGGAAGGAGACAAAACGCTTGTGCTGATGGCTGCAAGCGGTACTGTTTGTCCAAGCCTTGATTTCAAGAATCTTTACACAAGTTTGGGTGATGACTACAGGATAGTTGTCGTTGAGAAATTCGGATACGGATACAGCGATATTGTTAACCGGCCAAGAGACATAGCAACCATTCTTTCTGACACAAGAGAAGCACTTAGCGGTGCGGGAATCGAGGGCCCATATATTCTATGTCCGCACTCTTACTCCGGACTGGAAGCATTATACTGGGCACAGACATATCCTGATGAAGTTGAAGCTATCATCGGTCTCGATATGGTTTTTCCCGAAACATACAACTATACAAAGGGCGGTGCTTTGGTCGAGCCGTATTATCTTGCACAAAACGGACTTATCAATCTCGGCATAGGAAGATTCTTCTCTGACAATACATTTCTTCCGGAAGGAGGCTTCCTTTCCGAGAAAGAAGAGAAGATATATATAGCGTTAGTTAATCGGATCGCCAATAACATTGACGTTGCAAAGGAAGCATCTGCTGCAAAAGAAAACGCTGCGCTTGTTGCTTCCGGAGATAAACCGGATGTTCCGATGCTTCTGTTTTTGTCTGAGAAGAAACTGGACGGAAGCAATGAACTTTGGAAGAACATAGCATATGATTATGCTGATGGCCTCAGTACTGTAGCATTTGTTGAACTTGACTGCGGGCATTACATTTTCCATTACGAGCCCGAAAAGATAGCAGAAGAGATCAAAGCCTTTCTTAATGATTTGGAGTAGTAAGAGACATTTGGCTGGCGCTTGGAAAATGTATCTGCGGTTTATTTCCTGGCCAGTTCCAGATCCAAAGTATCTTCTATGGTTATCGTGCCGCTGCATCTGTCTATAGCTTCTTCTATCTTAGTAAGAAACTCTGTTCTGATACTCTCTTCTATCGCAATGTGGTCAGAGTACGTCATGAGCAGCTGCGAGTATTCTTTCGCCGTGAAAACTCTCGTGCGGCAGAACAGATGATAGCGGATGTCAGTAAAGCCGTATTTTTCGGGGATCTGCGCGATCTGTCTTGCTTGGTCTTCAGTAAACCGTGTCTTTGCACCCGGCTTGATTCCGTAGAACTTATTGTAGTAAGCGTCGTAAATGCCATCTATCTCGCGTGCCAGATCCGGGTTGCTTTTGCTTATGTGCGGGCGGTTCGCAAAACGTGCAAAGGCGCCGCCGTCCTTCAGCAACGAAAACACCTTGGGATATCCGGTCTCTTCGGGCACCCAGTGGAACGCAGTCGCAGAGAAAACGAGATCATACGAATTATCTTCAAGCACAGCATCTTCGAACCGGCCGGTAATCACCTCGAACTTGTTATACGAACAGAATTTGTTTTTAAGTATCTCCGAGAAGTTCTCTCCATATTCGACTGCAGTGAGCGCGCATCCTTTCCTGAGCACGGGTTCCGTCGCCTGTCCGCTGCCACTGCCGATCTCGAGGACACGGCTGGTCTCATTGATGTTCACATAGTCAAAGACAGCCCGGTAGAGATCATCCGGGTAGCCCGGGCGCATCTTGTCATAGGTGTCCACAACGGTATCAAATGTATTGCCTAATTCATTCCTGTTATCCATAGAGACATTATACGCTTACTCTGATGGTATAATTCTCTTATCTGAGGGTTCGATTCCTTCGCACAAAAAACAGGCAGCATATATTGGGGATAAAGGAGAATATAAATGCGTTCGTATGTCCGTTTTCAGTTAAAAGTTGCACTGGAAACAAATGCTCTTTCGCCGACTGCTGTAAGTGACGAACTTAAGCGAAGGTTTCTTAAGAAAGCCGAATTAGAAATATGGAAGAAGCTTCCTGTATCTATAATCGCATTTGTGGTGGTTTTCTATATTCTTATTCAGATCAAACTTTACTTTGAAGAGTTTTTTATGCCGGTGATGTCTATCGGATATGTTGTTATATTTGTATGCTTGGTCCTTCCAGGTTTACTGGTTTACCAGGCTTTAGTCTATGCAGTGGCTATCTGGCGCCGTGATTATGAATTCTATGAAGGCGAGATAATAAAAGAGGTTAATGACGGCTATGAGATCAGAGGCCTTAAAGGACATGAGATCGAGCCTTTCATCGGCGAGAAAAACTATAATCTTGGTGAGAAAGCGATTGTCGCAAGAATTGAGAAGGACTTTTATCTGATCTCTGAATAAGCGGATCGGAGAAACAGAGAATGATGCAAGACCAGACAAAACTTCTCAAACTGGGAAATGTACCTTTTACCGGGCTCATCCATAATGGATGTGTAAGCAGGAAGCAATACCAGCTTTTCTGTTATCATTAGATTACGGGAAGGAATATCATCAGATAATAGGACTTAGTAATTCATGAGCATAAGAACTAATTACGAGAAATGGTATGAGGGAGACGAGTATTACTGGGGATTAGAACCCGGGAGATTCCTTGATGAGTTGATAGAGCTTTGTCCGCCTTCTTCAGATAAGAAAGTTCTTGATATCGGTTGCGGTGAGGGTAAGGATGCCGTATACATGGCTCAGAAAGGCTATGATGTTACTGCGTTTGATCTGACAGAGAACGGTATAAGAAAGACGATCGCTTTGGCTGAAGCACGAAACGTCAAGATTAATGCTTATGTTGATGATATCAACACATTTGCCACCGAAGAGCAGTTCGACATTGTTTACTCCACGGGGACGGTTCAATACTTGTTTGAAGAGAATAAAACAAGCTTCTTCGAAAAGTTAAGTAAGATCACTAAGAAGGAAGGCATTGTATTTATCAATGTTTTTGTTGAGAAACCATTTCTGGAAATGCCGCCCGATTGGGATAAGGAAGAGAAGATGTGGAAGCCGGGTGAACTCTTTACTTACTTTGCTGACTGGAAAGTAGAACGTATCAATGAGGTGATATTTGAAGATAACAGCGGCGGTATACCGCATTATCATTGTATGGATACGATCCTGTGCAGGAGGATTGTATGATACAACTGGAAACAGACAGACTGATCTTACGAGATTATAAAGCTGATGATTTTGAAGAATACTTTAGGTTGATGATCTGATTGCTCACACAGTAAGGTGCAGGCATTGCGGGCAGACATATACGTGTTCCGCAGATACATATCATGGGAATGGTCGTTTCATAAAGGACAGTTAGTAAGTAACAACCAGAATATTCCTAACTAACGCCTTGGAGAAATCCAAGGTTTTTTCATGTTAAGCAACACATGTTCCGGACACTGTTGCTTAAGCATCAGAACGGCCTGATATTACTGATTGTTTGCCCCTCCTGCACAGATGATAATAAAGCCATCAAACCAAAACAAATTATCCAACAGGAGGACAAGACAATGAAAAACACAAACATTACAGAGATCAACATGGATCTGCTCGAAAAGGTAACAGGCGGCGCATTAGGCACTTGTGATCCCGCACTTGGAGAAACAGGACCCCTCAATAAGGTAGAATCCTGCGATCCCCCGCTTAAGGAAACCGGACCTCTCGAATGGTACGATTCTGCCAAGGATGAGACAGGACCTCTCGAATGGTACGAATCCACAAAGGATGAGATAGGTCCTCTGGGTTATCCGTACTTGCTCGGAAAGATAAAGCAGGTTGTCGGCTATCCGTATTAAACAAATCGTTTTTTCTCACTGACAGCTCCGGTTTCCGGAGCTGTTCTTATGTTGTACAATCAATTTATAAGGTGTCGGTTTGTTCTCAGGGGATAAGTGCAATGGAAAATCAGAACAACGAAGAAAACAAGAAGAAAAAGGAAAGCCCGTTCTACACAGTTGCGATAGTGGGCTTTGTTCTCTCTTTCATATTCCTGATAGTTGTACACGGCATACCGTATGCTCCTGCGGGAACAGTCATTGACGATGCCTTTTTGAACACGCTGAAGTTCATGGTGGTGCTCAAATACTTGGTCCCGATCTCCGGTCTGCTCCTGGTGATAATCCCGGTAGTCGCAAAACGCGCAAGCAGGGGAGACTGGATTTGGCTGATACTTATCGTTCTGATCGTATTCGGAGGTTTTTTCATGTCAACGCGGGGTAACTTCAGCGCTGAAGGTGCCATTAAAGGAATTATTGAGACGCCTTCCGTGATCACCAAGACAGTTAGCGATAAAAATCATTCGGTAAGAGGTCACACATACACGGTTTATTTTGATGACGGAACTTTCGGACACGTCACGAATTACTACTTTAACGAGGTCGATGCCGGTGACGAAGTATATGTCATATACTGTGACGGGGCGGTCATAGGAGTCTTCAAGACAAGTGATTATACTCTTGCAGAATAGATCTGCAGATATGCCGAAAGACCGCAATGTTATAATGCCTTTATGAAGACGATAAACCTCGAGACAGGCATGCCTACCGCACAGGCAGCAATGAACACCCTCAACAACCGTATCTACGCGGAGCGTGCGACGGGTGTTAAATGCATCAAGATCATCCACGGCTACGGTTCCACAGGGAAAGGCGGTGCCATAAAGACGGCGTGCCGTCAGAAGCTTACCGAGTACATGAGAAGAGGCGTGATCAAGGATATGTGCGCGGGCGAAGATCTGGGCCCGTTCAGCGAAGAGGGAAGAAGGCTTGCTGCAGCATGCCCCGAGGTCCGCAGGGATATAGACTGGGGTATGGATAATAACGGGATCACCATAGTCTTATTTAAGTGATTCATTATTGCCTTGTTTTGATACTGTCTCACATTTAAGCCTGCGTTATACTCGGGTTTATGAAGAAAACAAAACTGACAGCGGTCATAACCGCAGGGGCTCTTATACTGCCCCAATTCATTCTTTGTTCTTGCGCAGGCAGCAAGACAGGAGCCAAGATCTATACCGAAGATATCCCTTGGTATACAGTTGAATATTCTGACATCGTAGAGTCCGAAGGCGAGCGTTCGCAACTGGTCTATGCAGGCCAGAGCAACGGCAACTATGTGTTCGTCAAAAACATCGACTATCCCATTCCGGACGGTGCAAGTTATGAGAGTTCTCTTAACAAGGAATACTATGATGCAAGGCTCATAATCTGCAATGCGGATCTCGTTCCCCAGAAGGAGATAGAGCTTAATGATTATCTCTATGAGAACGGATGCGAAGAACTTGCAAACGGCTATTTCTATGCCGATTGGGGTTATTCCGATGATGAGCAGATCCGGATAGAAGGAACATATCTTTCCTACGCAGCTTTCGAGAACTGGACGGTAACCATAGATCCGGAAACCTATGAAGTGAATGTCTCGACAGAGGAATACTGTGATGCCCTTGCAGAAGAGTACGGTGTGTACGAAGTCTTCGGATGGCAGCGCCACCTCGGCAACGGAAAGGAATATGAGCTGACCACTCTGGACAAAGGCGAAAACTGTACTATCGCCATCGCTCTTTATGACGAATCCGGGGAAGCACATATCACCGATGTCTCAGACATCCTTCCCACGGTAAACACATACGAGATATACGATCCGATCGTAACAAATAAAGACCATGCCGTAGCAAAGCTCAAGACTTACGGCGAGAGCGAAGATTACTGGATAGAATTTGATTTCGAGAATTGCAGTATAAAGGCTTGCAAGGATGACATGTCATATCTTGACGGAATACCCATGGAGAACATGGTGTATTCTCCGTCGATAGGTCCTCTTTCAATGACCGAAGAAGGCATCTTCAAGATAGATACGAATGCCCAGTCAGTAGAGCAGATATTCTCGTTCGACTGGTGCAACATCAACAGGAGTCTGATAGACAGCCTGGAAGTTCTTTCTGCCGACGATAACAGCATCATTCTTTGCGGCACCTGGATGGTAGTCGAGCCTAATTACAGAGTTCATTATGACAGCGCTCTCATGAAGCTCACCAAATGCGATACCAATCCCAATATCGGCAAGACCATCGTTACCGTTGCATCTCTTGATGATCTGGACCCTGCGATCGCTCAGGCCGTATGCGATTTCAATGAGACGAATAATGAGTACTTCATCGTCGTAAGCGATGAATACAATATGGCTAACTACGCAGACTATTCCAACATGGCAGTGGTTGCCGAGGCTGATGACAGTCTTGAGATGGAAGTGGCAGGACAGTTCACGAACGAATTCGATCCCGCGATCAATGATTTCTATCTCAATGCCGCCAGCGATATGAGCTATGGTCTTATGGTGGACCTTATGGCGGGCGAAGGACCGGACATCATTCTGGACGGTGCTTCTTATAACCAGCTTTACAGCGATGAATACCTGATAGATCTGAGTTATTATCTTGAGAAATCAGATGTCCCGATAATGGATAACATCCTTCAGCTTTCCAAGACCGGCGACAAGCTCTACCAGATCCCGCTTACGTTTACCGTGACCGGCCTCGAAGTTAAGAAAGATGATATAGCCGAGGGCCAGAAGGGATTTACTTTCGAGCAGTATGAAGAATATGTAAGCGGCCCCTGCAACGGAACGGATCCGATGATGATGACCCGGCTGGATTTCCTTACGGCGGTCATTAGGACACAGCCTGAACTGTTCATTACTGACGGCGAAGTGAACTTTGACAACGAAGCGTTCAAAGAAGCGTGCGAGTACGCCAAGAACTGCGTCATAGACCCGCCCTCTGACCGCGAGCTGGCATACGAAGCTCTATATGAACTGGAAGGCGGATCAAGAGAGATAGACAGTTTCACTTACATGTATTTTTCCACAAGCATATTCCACGGCGATGCCTTTGTCGGAACACCGTCTTCTGACGGCAGCGGTCCCGTTGCAAACATCAAAGGTTCCGTGGCGATCGCGGCGCAGAGCCAGTGCCGGGACGGATGCTGGCAGTTCATAGAATACATCCTGTCCGACGATGTGCTCCCGCAGGTAGCAGGAGGCATACCGGTAACGGAGACTGCTTTCGATGCCAGGTGCGAAGAAGAACTGGAAGATTACAGTGACTACTACAATGCTTGGACCGAGAGCGAGAGGCAGATGCTCGGACTTGCAGAACCGGGTGAAGAACTGATCGATGTCTACCGTGACATAATTGCTTCAGTAGACAGGAAGAACATGACGGATTCTTCGATAATGATCATCATGAGAGAAGAGATCCAGGCATACTTTGCTGGGGACAAGTCTTTGGATGAGGTAATTGAGATCATTAACAACCGCGCGAGGACTTATTACGGGGAACGCGGCTGATCAGGATCATCTCAGATCGTCCACACTGAACGTGTAGACATTCTCATAATCAGAGTCGAGACAGATGCTTACGGTGAAGTCATCGAGGTTGTAGACACAAGACCATTCTGTCATATCTTCGTTGTGGACCAGATCGAGGATGGTCATCGCTTCCGTCTCTGTGACGACCATATCATTGCCGAGGCAGCCGGCCATGGTATCAAGCCTGTCGTCGGGATCTCCCATGTTGTAGTATTCTCCGGGTGCGATCACGCTGTTAGTGCAGCAGGGGTATTCCACAACGGTCATCTCACCGCCGAGCCATTCTACGACGACGTATTTGCCGGATGTATCGGTAATGAACAGCTGGTAGTCAGCGTCCAGACCGGATTGAATATCGTAAGAATCCAGGAATTCCAGTGCCTCATCGACCGAAGCGCAGTTATCCAGGATCCCGCGTATGGCGCAGAAGACCAGAAGGTCAGGCTTGCCGTTATCCTGGTGTGTCTCTTCGATGTTGAGCTGAAGGATCCCCGTGCCGACGCCTTTCTCGTTCATGCCGTCAACGACCATATAAGGAGTGATCACCATGATAAGTTTTCCAAGGGCTGAATCAGGACTTATCGGAGCATTTTGTCCGACGCCCAAAAAACCGAGGTCGGCTATGCCGATAGACTCGTAGGCACCGTCGGGGTTTGAATAGACCAGCAGGATGTCTGTCTCGAACAGATCGAAATTGCGTCCGAACAGGTGGTCTCCTTCAGGCGTAACGGCAGCGAAAGCCGAACATCCGAAACCGACTTTGTTTTCTTCCAACAAACCCGCCATGCCGTATAAGTGATTATCGCTGATCCAGATAAACATATCATCGATGCTGCCGGATCCTGAATCAAGCATGCTTTGTGTGTCCGTGCATTCGAGATTCGTCATCGTATACAGTCCGTCCGTTACCTTGTTGATCGTCAGCATGGTCCTGATGTGATCGAAGAACATGATAAGCGGAATAAGGATAAGGATCCCCAACACGACAGGTATAACGATCCTCTTCTTTAGCTCGAAGATAAAGCATATCTCAAAAAGGAGTGCGACAACGAAGACGATTATTCCGATGGGAATGAAGGGCATCCAGTTGAATGAATCGATAGACCTGACTTCGATGCAATAGGGGATCACCGGTTCGAGCATGAATTCATGGAACTCATCCAGTGTTACGCCTCTTTCCCGGAGGTTGTTCTTCTCGTACAAATAGTCATACAGCCTGTAAAGGCTCTCGGCAACTTCCTGGTATTCGGCATCGTCAACAGCCCGCAACCGGCCGCTGATCGTAATGTACTGAAAGTTCTTGGAATAGTATGATTGTTCGACTTCGTCGCTCGCATGTGAAAAGTCCAGCAGGATATATTTATAGTCTCCGCTCATGTCACCCACGAGCTGCAGAGTCTTATCTTCCAGATCGATATCGTCGTAATAAACCATGATATCCGTTTCGACGTTTTTGCCGAGATCTTCAGAAGTTATGTTCCGGAAATCAAAGTCCTCATAGAACAACCCGACAAACCAGCCGCCAAAGAAACCTGCCAGAACCAGCAGTATCCCGGCAAACATAACTATCGCAGTGATGATTATCGCTTTCTTTTTTCTCTTCTTTGTCATGTGCTTTCAAGATCGGAGATGTTACAAAAATGGTTACAAGGTCAGTTTACTACCCAAGGGGACTTAGCGCCACCTTGTTTTAATTCTTGCACAACCCGGAGCGCTGACTAGTATAATTGGATTATGGAAGACCTGAAAGACATATCAACTCGTGACAGCAAGTGCCCGTCCTGCGGCGGCAAGCTCGTTTTCGATCCGGTGGAGCAGCATCTCAAATGCAGCTTCTGCGGCAACAGTTACAGCCCCGAGAAATTCGAACTTCTGCAGCTGCTCCCGAAGATAGATAACGGCGAGGCAGACGAGACTGAAGACGATAAGTGCGAGATCGTCTGTGACAACTGCGGCGCAGTCCTTATCACAGACAAGAACACTTCGGCGACAGCATGCTCTTTCTGCGGTTCTCCTGCCATCATAAGCAGAAGGCTCTCGAAACAGTTCCGCCCGGAACACATCATCCCGTTCAAGGTAACAAGGGAAGAGGCAGAGCAGAAGATCATCGAGTTTGCAAAGTCAAAGAAGTATGTGCCGAAGGATTATTTCAACAAGCGCAATCTCATGAGCGTCAGAGGCATATATGTTCCTTTCTGGATAATGAGTTCCCGATGCAAGGTCAGCACCAGGGGAGAAGGCATCAAGCTGAAGGCGCTTTACAAGGGCAAGTACAGACTGTTTTCTGATTTCGATGTCAAGTACAACAACGTACCTTTTGACGGTTCTCTCGAGATAGGCGATGCGCTCATGGAGGCGATAGAACCGTTCGACGTCTCGCAGCGAAAACCGTTCAACACTTCCTATCTTCAGGGTTTCTATGCACAGAAGTTCAACCTTACGACGGACAACCTCTGTGACCGCATACTCTACCGCATGGAGCAGTACGGAAAAGAGACCGCGGAGCTTTCTTTCAACGACTACGACAAGATCAAGTTCGGCGCGTGCGCGGCAAGACCGTACGATCTCGAACACACATACGATCTCTATCCGGTATGGTTCCTGAACTTCAGGTACGGTGACCAGAATTACATGTGCGCCGTTAACGGACAGACCGGAAAGACAGACGGCTACCTTCCCGTCGACAAGACGAAAAGACGCCTCCGCCTCATCCGCCACCGCATCGTGGATGTGCTTCTCATCATCCTCGGCCTTGCAATATTTGCAGGGTTCCTTGCGGCGCTGTTCTTCGCGGGCATGGCCTTCATGAATTCCGGCATGGGTCTGGCGTTCCTGATCGGACTCGTCCTCCTGGCATCGCCGATCGGCATACTGTGCATCGGCGGATATGTCTTTAAGTTCAACATCAAGGACAAGATCGAGCCGATTGCTAACATCATGACCAAGCCGTTTGTGGCGGTCGCGACCAAGAGGCGCGATTCATACATGAAGCTCCGCAACGAGACGAACATGATCGTCGGTACAAGACCTCCGGCAGAAGTCTATTACGACTCTAGAGCCAAGATCGATTTCAATAACTCCGAATATATCAGTGATTCAGATATGCAGGCTTAAGCTTCTGCTTTCGGCGAACGGTCAAACACCAGCAGATAGCAGATGACCAGGGCGACCGCATACAAAGCGCCAGCCGTTATTATGATGACCTGATAGTTGTTGCCCGTATTGTTCAGTATCACTTCGGAGAGCGTGTTTCCCGTAAGACCTGCGATGGCCCACGCGGACAATGTAAGACCGTGTATCTTCGAGATGTTCTTCATGCCGAAACGTGATTCCAGAAGCGCGGGCAGGGTAGAAAAGCCGCCGCCGTAACCGAGGTTGACCACCATCAGCAATATGATGACCAGTACGCCGTTTATTATTCCGAACGACAGTCCGCAGATGACGATGCATGAGATGAAGATGATGACATAGATAAGGCTCCTGTCCTTAAGCTTGTCGGATATAGTCGAATAGCCGATCCTTCCGAGCGCGTTGCAAATGGCAGTTACTGAAGGTATTACGCTTATTATGACCGCAAGCGATGCGGCGCCTTCAAAACGCGTGCCGAGGAACTGCTTCTCGTATGAGATGAGCATCAGGCCGCAGTGGATGTTGATGTAGAAGATGAGCCAGATACCTACGAAAGTCTTGTTCTTTAAAACAGAATAACTGAAGTCATTGTTTGTCTTTGCTTCGACCCAGTCAGAAGGCTTCTTGAGAAGAAGGTGGCCGATGAACATCATGATGAAATACGCTATCCCGAGAATGATGAACATAGCCGAGATGCCGACGCTGTTCTGGAGTGCTTCCATGATAGGCGTGGCGATCGCTTTCGCGAGACCGAAGCCCATGATGGAGATACCGGTGGCAAGACCTTTGTTGTCTTTGAACCAAAGCATCAGGGTCTTAACGGGTGTCAGGTATCCGACACCAAGGCCGATGCCCATGATGCATCCGTAGAAGATGTATATCAGGATGAGCGCGGTGATGCCCGTGCAGTATTTGAGCGTGATGCCCGTACCGACCATTCCGACGGTAAAGCATATCGCCGCGATAAGAGATGACTTGTGGATGTTGAGCTCGACCAGTTTGCCTGCGAAAGCGGCAGACATGCCGAGGAAGAAGATTGCAAGGGAGAAAGCCACACCTACTGCCGACTGCGGCATGCCGATAACGTTTGCCACGGCTTCCTTAATGGTGCTCCAGCAATATACGGTTCCAATCGAACAGTGAATTAACAGTGCCGGGATTGCAGACCTGATCCATTTCTCCATAATACTTACCGCCTTTTGACTGAGACAGAACCCCTAACAACAATATCTATTGTATCGCATTACGGGGCGGAAAAAGATATCAGATATCAGGTGCGATCTCAGTTGCCGTGGCGGCCTCGTTGCTCTCTAACTCCGGACGGTCTTTCGTCTTCTTAAGATACGCGTCGAAAAACTCACGCTGGCATCTGCAGACATTCTCATGCAAGACATCTGCGGGAAGCTTGCCTACCATGCTCTTTGAAGGAATTGCAAACTTCAGGTCACAGAAACCGATATGCTGCAAATCCTTGAACACGACCTTATACACAGGCTTTCTGTGATCAAGATAGACTCTTGTCACCACGTTGAGATTTGCCTCGCAGCTCATCTGCATGAACGGTGTCTCAAGAACCTTGCCTGCAAAGTCGCCGAGTATTATTCCGTCCAGGTTGATGCCGCATACATAATCCGTGTCGTTCTGACAAAGGGCATATGCCGTCGCACCGCCGAACGAGTGACCCATGGCACCGATCTTTTTATCAAGATCAATCATGTAAGACAGATTCTCTTTAGCGTATGAGACGGCTCTTTTTGTGTCTTCTTCCCAAAGGAGGATGTTACTCATAAGATACTCGCAGTAAGTCTTCTCGATGGTATCTAATCTTTCTGCAAGCTCTCTGTCGGACCCCGTTTCTTTCATGAACTTCAGCAGGGCAAAAGCACCTCTCCAATACGGCTTGTACGTCTTAAACATAAGATTCTTCTCGGCATACTCGAAGGTGCCGTTATCGTACTCAACGCAAGCGGCGAGACCCGGGTGCGCGATGCAGAGCACAACATATCCGTGGGAAGCAAGATCGATGCACATGAACGAATTGCTTTCCCTGTAACTTCCGGCGCCGTGGCTGAAAACGACAAGCGGGAACTTCTTTCCCTCGACGCAGGGAGCGTTCACGAAACATTCCGAGAAGTTATTACCGGACTTCTCGATCTTGTTGTAGCTTATGGGGATACTAAAGGTCCTGCTTACGCTCTTGCAGAGCTCGGGCGACATGTAGCGGGGCTTGCCGCAGCCTTCTGTATCATTATTAATGGGGTAATATACACGGCAGGCGATGTTCCTTTCTCCGTACAGGGAGTAAGTCATGGTTCCTACTGCATATTCGCCTGTGGGCATAGGATTCTTAGCCATTTACTTTTCCTCCGAATAACAGGATGATCGAGTCGGCGAGAGTCTTGAACAGCTTATGGGGTTCGACTTTTACATTCGGGCCGACTGTTCCGTAGCAGCGGGACATGATGCAGTATTTCTCGATGCCTGTGTAAGCGGCAGAGAAAAATGTGCCGATCTCTTCGGGTGTGGCGACAGGCTTATATCCGAGTTTGGCGGCGCCTTCGATCAGGAGAGGCATGGCATGCTGGCCGAGGTATTCAAGGTTGCCCGTACCTTTGATGTTTGCCATTATCCTTGCTGCACGTTCGGGTTCATTGATCGCGATCACACCGAGGTCGAAATTGATCTTCTGGATATCCGAGATGTGGTCTTCCATTGCATCTGCCAGTATGTCGCAGACCCGGTAAAGCAGCTGTTCAATGCCCGCTGACTTGTCGGCCATTATCTCATTGAAAGAATCTATTATGTTATAGTCTGTGCGCATCATGGTGAGCATATCGGCAAGTATCTCATCAAGACCGCTGTAGTAGCGGTAGATGGCGCCCTGGCTCATTCCGGTCTCGGCGATTACGTCTGAGATCGTCACCATCTCGACAGGTTTTCTCAGGCACACCTGATATGCGCAGTCCACGATCATCTTTCGCTTGCCTTCCAAATAATCCTCTGTTACCTTAGGCATTTCCCATTCTCCTTTGATAAAAATGAAACGACATTCATTTATTGAAAGTGGTTTCATTTTAGTTCGGACAGGGGTGGTTGTCAATAGGTTCGCTGCCGTTTGTTATAATGATTGCATGCACTTCAAAGAAGCAAAGGGAATACTCCATAACAAGGGCGGATACAACGGTATGAACATATACCGCGGTTGTACGCACGGCTGCATCTACTGCGACAGCAGGAGCGAGTGCTACCATATGGACCACCGTTTCGAAGATGTTGAGGTAAAGCAGAACGCGCCCGAGCTGCTGGATAAAGCTCTTAAGTCCAAGAGGAAAGCCTGCATGATCGGTACGGGTTCCATGTCAGATCCGTACATGCATTGCGAGACTGAACTCCGGCTGACGCGCAGGTGTCTGGAGATAATCCATAAGCACGGTTTCGGTGTTGCCGTTCAGACCAAGTCCGACAGGATCCTGGAAGACATCGATCTTCTTGATGCGATAAACAAAGATGCAAAGTGCGTGGTGCAGATCACGCTGACAACTTATGATGACGAGTTGTGCTCCGTCTTGGAGCCGAATGTGTGCAACACCAAAAGGCGCATCGAAGTCCTGGAAGAGATGCAGAAGCGGGGGATACCCACGGTTGTCTGGCTGACTCCCATCCTGCCGTTCATTAACGATACCGAAGAGAATATTACGGCCATACTTAACGAGTGTGTCCGCACAGGAGTTAAAGGGATAATCTGCTTTGGCATGGGCGTGACCTTGAGAGAAGGCGACAGGGAATATTTCTATGCGGCCTTGGACAAGCACTTCCCGGGCCTTAAGGAAAGATACAGCAGCACCTATGGCAATGCATACGAAGTGGCAAGTCCGAATTCAGGGAACCTGATGAAGATCTTCCATAAGACCTGCAGGGATAACGGTATCATATGTGATCCGGACGAATGCTTCAGGTTCATGAACGACCTGCCCGATAAGCAGATAAGCATATTCGACCTGTAATTGTACCACGAATTCAACAAAAACATCCCTGTGACAGGGCACTAATTGTTGAATGATTGCTGTTTTCGCCCAAAATTCAACAGAAAAATCCCTGCAACAGGGATTAATTCGTTGAATAATTGCAGTTTTAACCACGAATTCAACAAAAACATCCCTGTGGCAGGGCACTATCTGTTGAATATAAGATGAAAAATAAAAGGACTGACTCCTTACGGGGCAAGGAATCAGTCCGATCTTTGAATTCTGAGCAAAACGAATTACTTGTTGGTGTTGCTGAAGTAGAAATAAGTATATCCGTTGGAATCGTAGTACGGAAGTTCGTCGATAGTGTAGAGCTTTTCTGAAAGGTCCATCTGTGAAAACTCATCAACGACCTCCCAAGGACCGGAACCGCACTGGAATACGGTGCCTTCGTAATCCTCGGGGCAGGTGACGGTTACGGAAATGGTTCCAACACCATTCTTCTTTGTGTACCCGAAAAGGTAAGTGATATCGTAGGTCTTTCCGTCGTACTCGATCGGGATCACGCCGGGCGTCTGGGAATCACCGTATGTAGCAGACGGGTCGATCTCAAACGATGTGCCTGTATAGCGGTCAAATGCACTGAACCAGGAAACAAAATCCCAGTTCTCATACTGATCGGCATACTCGCTGTAGTCGATCGTGAAGACACCGAAGACATACTTGTATCCTTCAGGCGCGCCTTCTGTAGTCTCGGTGATCTCGATATTGCAAGGGATCTCGATGTCCTGAACGGAATTGTCGCTGTAGAAGATCATCTGTGCAGTTAAAGTAAAATCTCCCTGCTGGGTAATCTTCAGTCCGGATTTGTCGAACCATTCGGACGAAGATGTGTCTACAGCTCCGCGGTTGTTGGAAGCAGCAGAGGTCTCGGTCGTAGTTTCGGTCGGACCTTCCGTAGGAGTCTCAGTCGCAGACGTCTCTTCTTCAGTCTCTTCGGACTCGTCCTCCTCGTCTTCTTCTTCCTCTTCCTCTTCTATCTCGACGTCTTTATCGTCTTTGTCTTTCTTCTTGCTTTTGGAGTTATCGCAAGCTGCTACAGAGAACACCATAGCCGCAGCGAGAACTGTTGCCATAATCTCTTTTTTCATAATTACCTCCGGGTTTTATATGACGCCGATATTCTACCACTATTTGCAGAAAGCGGAGCAATCGGAACAGAGTATGCGGACTTGGTATAATCATGCTATGGAACAGTTGGTAATCTATTCGGAAAACCTGAAGGAATCCGTGTTTGAATTCACGGACAGATGCTTCCGTGAGATAGGGAAGGATTTCGAGCCCGGCGGAAGGCATGCTTTCTACAATGACATCGGGAAGGAATTCGACCGTTTCTGGTGTCTGCTTGATGATAAAGATGTTGTTGGTACTGTCGCGATAAAGAGGATAGACGATGCCACCGCGGAGATGAAAGCCTTATATCTGTCATCGGAATTGAGAGGACGGGGATTCGGATACAAGCTTCTCGATACGGCCGTGTGCTATGCCAAGGACAGAGGCTACAAAAGAGTCGTTCTTGATTCCATGTCTGCATATAAAGATGCATTGAAGCTGTATGAGAAGTATGGGTTTACGCGCACTGCAAGGTATAATGATAACAAGTTCGCAGACGTGTTTATGGAATACGGGTTTTGACATGGCGCTTTACGATATAGAGATTGATTATAACGGCCGCAAGGTGATAATGCATTCTGATCCGGACAGGATCGTCTTTATCAACCACGGCGGTCTCACGTGGGAGGACGGCACTCCTTTTACCACCGATGAGATCATCGAATTCATGAGGTACTACCATAAGACTCACAGTACTCCTTCGCCCCTCAATGCCGGCTTTATGGACGGTCAGGAAGAGTACTGCGGCGGGTATGGGCTGTCGATAGAATTTGATTCAGACGGAGAGCCGATGTGCAGGATAGAAGACGGCAAAGTTTTGTCGGGCAGGCAGATGTGCGATTGCGAGAAGATTGGAAATAAATTTGTCAGCGTGGCATCGGATAAGGAATTCGAAGCTTTCAAAAAGAATCTCGTAGACAGCGGCACGTTCACGCGTCTTGCCGGGACATACAAGCCGACCAGACTTCCTTACCACCAATTCAAGTGCAATAAATGCGGAGAGATCTGGCTTATTGATACTGACCGCTCAAGCCTGTATGCCGGCAATCTGATCAGGATGACACGCAGGAGGTATCTGGATCAGTACCTTATGAGCCATGGTGAGGATAAAGAGATCAGGACAAAGCGGATATTCATCTTTATAGGTTTGCTGCTATTGGTGACAGCGGGATTTATCGCTTTTGCCTTATGGCTGAACAGCCTCGGAGCTTAGGATATTCTTAGCGGCAAGATAAGCTTCACTCATGCAGGCCTGGAGGTTGTACCCTCCGCTGATGCCGTCGACGTCGAGTGCTTCTCCAATGATATATACACCGGGAACGATCTTGGACATCATGGTCTTGCGGTCTACTTCCTTCAAGGATACGCCGCCTCTTGTGACGTATGCTTTATCGATCTCGGGTGCGTTCTTAACATCTATCCTGAGATGCTTGTACTCACGGCAGATCTTCTTGCGGTTTTCTTTTGTAAAACTCTGTGCATACAGATCTGTCGTGCCTGTTCTTGAAGCGGTCTCGCGGGTCACCGATGCGGGGACGTATCTTGCAAGAAGATGTATCATCTTCGCATCCGGTTTTCCTGCGATGAGATCCAGCAGTTCCCGGTCGAATTCTTCATCAGACAAGTAGGGGACCAAGTCTAGTTCAAGATACACATCCTTGCCTTTGATGTCGGCAGGGATCTCTCGTGCTATCTCCATCACGGCAGGTCCCGTCAGGCCGAAATCCGCAAACAGCAGTTCGCCTTTCCGGAAAGCCGTCTTCCTGCCTTCGCAGTACAGCGATACTCCGGGCTTGACCGTCACTCCGCTGAGAGTCTTGCAAAGCGCTGCGGAATCACCGCCGGCACGCACGGGCGCGAGTGCGCCTCTTACGGGTTCGATCTTGTGCCCCAGGCTTTCTGCAAACCTGTACGAATCACCAGAAGATCCCGTCTTCGCGAAAGAGCTTCCGCCGCAGGACAATACTATGTAGTCGAAATGATATTCCCCATGGTCCGTAACGACCTTGAAGTCGCTGTCTTTCTTTATGTCCAGGACCTTGGTGTTGCATAAGATCTTAGCAGAATCCGAGATATAACTTACAATCGCATCCCTTACTTTTACTGCGCTGTCGCAGACGGGGAAGATGCGGTTGTTTTCTTCTTCTTTAAGCTTCAAGCCAAGGTCTTTTTCCACAAAAGCCATCGTGTCTTCGGGACCGAATTCTCTCAGGGCAGGATAGATGAATCTCTCTGCTTCGTGGAAACCTTTCTTAAGCTCGGAGGCATCTTTGCGGTTGGTGATATTGCACCTGCCGTGGCCTGTGAGAGTTAGCTTTATGCCGCATGCAGAGCCGCGCTCAAGAACGGTTATATCGATGTCCTTACCGCCTGCGAGACGCTTGAACTGGCAGGCCGTAAAAAGACCCGCTGCGCCGCCGCCGATTATACCTACTCTGATGCCCACCTGAGACCTCGCTTTCTTCTTGCATTGTAACACTCGGAGGGGCAGGAAAAAGCATATATCGTGAAGGAACGGCGTCTCAAAATCTGATACAATCAGTGTCACAAGGTAAGATCATGGACAGCAGATTTAAGAACATCGTAGATTCCCTCAAGGAAACGCGCAGCATCACGCGCGATGATCTTGCATACCTTTTTACATGCGAGGGAGAAGATAACGAGGAGTATCTTTTCGAAGCGGCAAGAGATGTTGCAGAGAAGATCTTCCACAAGGATATATACCTTCGCGGTCTTATCGAATTTACCAATTACTGTAAGAACAACTGCTATTACTGCGGTATCAGATGCGGGAATGCAAACGCGGACAGATACAGGCTTTCTGAAGAAGAGATCCTCTCCTGCTGCGATGCCGGTGACAGGCTGGGATTCAGGACGTTTGTACTGCAGGGCGGAGAAGATCCGTTTTATACCGACGACAAGATATGCGACCTGGTAAGAAAGATAAAAGAGGCTCACCCTTCGTGTGCCGTTACGCTTTCGATCGGTGAGAAATCTTATGAGAGTTATAAGAGATATTTCGAGGCAGGCGCCGACAGATATCTCCTGCGTCATGAGACGGCAAACGAAGAGCATTATTCGATGCTCCACCCCGAGACCATGTCGGGCGCACACCGCAAGCAGTGCTTAAGAGATCTCAAAGAGATAGGTTTCCAGGTAGGCTGTGGGATAATGGTCGGCACGCCGCATCAGACATTCGATCACATATACGAAGACATTGTCTTTATGCAGGAACTCATGCCGCACATGATAGGCATCGGTCCGTTCATACCGCATAAGGACACGCCGTTCAGGGATGAACCCGAAGGCAGCGTTGTTATTACGCTCCGTCTGCTCTCGGTATTAAGGCTCTTGTTCCCGAGCGTCTTGCTTCCTGCGACGACTGCGCTTGGCACGGCAGACAGCCTCGGCAGAGAGAAAGGCATCCTTGCTGGAGCCAATGTCATGATGCCCAACCTGTCGCCTTCCAATGTGCGTGAGAAATACATTCTTTATGACGGCAAGATCTGCACGGGCGAAGAAGCGGCAGAGTGCAATGTCTGCATGAGGCGCCGCGTCGAACGCATAGGTTTCCATGTCGCGGACAGCAGGGGAGACCACCCGGATTTTGTTTGAGGGGACAACATTACAGAAGAATTCATAGCTTAGACGAATTATGGGGAGCGCAATGGAACAGATCAGGCATTACAGACATGAACTGAAGTATGAGATCCCGTATGCAGAATACTCTGCGATGAGGTCACGGCTTAAGCTCATAATGAAGCCCGATCCGCACACAGACGAAGACGGGAGATACCGTATCCGGAGCATCTATTTCGATAACAGCGATGACAAAGCTTTGAGGGAAAAGATCGACGGTATCGGCAGACGCGAGAAGTTCCGCATAAGATACTACAATGACGACCTGTCATTCATTTTGCTCGAGAAGAAGATGAAGACAAATAACCTCTGCCTCAAAAGCAACGTGAGGATTACCGAAGAAGAATGCAGGAAGATCCTGACAGGTGATACCGTTTGGATGAGAGATTCCGATGAAAAACTGATAAAAGAGTTCTACGCGAAGATGAGGTATCAGCGCCTTAAGCCCAGAGTGCTCGTGTCCTACGTAAGAGAGCCGTATATATATCATGCAGGCAATGTAAGGATCACTTTTGATTCGCAGATAAGGACATCTCTTTACGGACAGGGATTCCTCACAAAAGATGTCAGCGATATAAGCGCGACAGACACCCCGCAGTACATGCTCCTGGAAGTTAAGTACGACCAATTCCTTCCGGGCATAATACAGGACATCATACAGATGGATTACGCAAGACAGCTGGCATTCTCGAAATACGGAGCAAGCCGCAGATTCGGATAAACACAGAACAAAAGCACAGGAGGAAACATACCATGCAACCCGGAGATATATTCACATCGAGTTTATTAGAGAGCGTATCGGAGTTTTCCGTGATCGATACCCTGATAGGACTGGCGTTCGCGCTGGTGCTGGGACTGTTTATTTTCGTGGTGTATAAGAAGACGTTCAGCGGAGTCATGTACTCGAGCGGATTTGCGATGTCTCTCGTGGGATTGTCGCTTGTAACGACGCTCGTTATCATGGCGGTCACTTCGAACATCGTCTTGTCTCTCGGCATGGTCGGTGCGCTTTCAATCGTGAGATTCCGTGCGGCGATCAAAGAACCGATGGAGATAGTGTTCCTGTTCTGGTCGCTTGCAGTCGGTATCGTAATAGGCGCCGGCATGATCCCTCTTGCCGTTATCGGCTCTGTTATCATCGGCATCATCCTCGTGCTGTTCGTAAGCAAGAAGTTTGTGAGCACGCCTTATATCCTCATCGTTAACTGCAATGGTGAAGAAGCAGAGAAGAGTGCGATGGAGATCGTACAGAAGTCTGCTGCAAAGCATGTCGTAAAGTCCAAGACAGTATCCGGAGACGGCATCGAAGTAACTGCGGAAGTAAAGGTTAAGAATGAGGACACATCTTTCGTAAACAGCATCAATGCTATCGAAGGCGTTACATCGGCAACGCTCGTTACATATAACGGCGACTACATGTCCTGATATCCAGGCCCATGACAGCAGGTAAGCACACAACCAGGATAATCATCGCACTGACGGTCTTAGCGGCTGTCCTGTGTCTGATGGCGACTCCGTATGCATCCGTGCTCGAGGATCTTCTCGGAGGAAGAGCCGTCAGCGTGGACTACGAGACCAAACTCTTCGATACTTCCGAGATCATCGAACTCAACATCATCATGGACGATGAGGACTGGGAGACGATGCTCTCGAATGCGATGAGTGAAGAGTATTATGTGTGCGACGTTGTCGTGAACGGCACCAAATTCAAGAACGTTGCCATCCGACCCAAGGGCAACACGAGTCTTGCAAACATCGTTATGGATCCGGACTCGGACCGCTTCAGCATGAAGCTTGAGTTCGACCATTTTGTCGACGGGCAGACTTGCTTTGGCCTTGATAAACTGATCCTTAACAACAACTACGCGGATGCGACCTGCATGAAGGAAGCGCTCATCTACGACATGTACCGTTATCTTGGTGCAGACGCGTCTTTATACAACTACGCGAAAGTCTCCGTCAACGGCAATTACTGGGGAGTCTACTTAGCGCTCGAGGGCGTCGAGCAGAGCTTCATGATGAGAAACTACGGCACGCAGGACGGTGAGCTCTATAAGCCCGAGACTTTTGATTTCGGCGGCGGAGCAGACCCCAATGAGAAAGTCACGGACAGCGGCGCGGATCTTAACTACAACGGTGACGATCTGGACAAATACTCGAACATCTGGGATTACGAGATAACGGCTACGAACAGTGCCGACCACAAGCGGGTCGTAAATGCCCTCAAGAACATAAACGAGGGCAACGACATCGAGACTTACATGGACGTCGATAACATCCTCAAATACATGGCGGTCCACATCTTTGCCGTCAATATGGACTCTTTGTCGGGAGGATCGAACCACAACTACTACCTCTACGAATACAACGGGCAGCTGAACATCATCCCCTGGGATTACAACCTCTCTTTGGGAGGCATGGGATTTGAGCCTTCCGCCACCAGCGTCATTAATGACGCCATAGACAGCCCGTTCCCGATGACACGTTTCTTTAATGCGCTCCTCAAGAATGACGAATACCTCGCCCAATACCACGATTATCTTCAGATGCTCACGGATGAATACGTTAACGGAGGCAGGTTCGACGAGACTTACGCTCGCATCAGATCGCAGATAGACACTCTTGTCGCTGAAGATCCGACTGCTTTCTATACGGCAGAAGAATATGAGGCTGCAGCCGACATGCTGTACACCGTGATCAAGCTTCGCGCCGAAAGCATTGACGGACAGCTCAGCGGTGAGATACCTTCGACAAACATGGGCCAAAGCGTCAACACCTCGAAACTAATCGACGGCTCGGATATAGATGTCTCCGTGATGGGCGTGATGACATTCGACAACTGGGATGACGACATATGGGCGGCAGGACAGGCAGGGCAGGCAGACCAGGGCATGCCCGGTGCCCCGCCTGCAGGTGATTTCGACCCTGCGAACATGCCTGCGGATTTTGATTTCGGAGACATTCCCGAGGAATTTGCTCCCGACAACATGCCTGCCGGAGGAGGCTTTATGCCCGGAGGTGCTGCGGCAGGCACGGCAACTGCCATGCCCGGACTTATCACGCTTGCGGTCTGTTTTACCGTGGCGGCAGTGGCGCTTATCTCAGTTAGTCTCGTTAAGCCGAAGAATTGATGCCGTTCACATAATGTTTCTTTAAATAACAGTATTTAAACAATTACCCGCCTGCGCGTGCGATAAAATTATTTTTATAATTGGTCTTAAAGCGCAAATTCGCACGGCAGGGGGATGTTCGGATGAAACATACCGCAAGTAAAAGCACCATTGCAATAGCGATCGCCGCGCACGATCTCGATGCTGCTTTTGATGCTGCCCATTCTCTTAAGGGCGTTATGGGCAACCTGGCTCTCACGCCAATCTATGAGCCGGTATATGAGATTACCGAACATCTGCGCGCGAGAACCGAGACTGATTACGCTCCGTATCTTGAGACCATTGCAGCCAAGAAGGCCGAACTCGCCGCTTTACTGTAATAATGCTTATACGGTAACGTACTAAGAACAATGGATTGTGCAAACAGCCGTAATGCCTTAATTAAGAATGGTGCTATAATTCGTAATAGTTATTGGGACTTTGGGACATAAAAGCCAAATGGACGAAAAAAAGGGAATCTACAACCGCATACTGGACTACATTTACGATTCTTCGATCGATCTGAAGGAACGTACTTTTATGGTCTTCTCAGGCGCTGTGCTTGTAGCGCTGTTCCTGGCTGTCCCGTTTGGTCTGATAATGCAGGAGCCCGCATCTGCCACGATATCGACCATCGTAGGCGCGGTCTTCTTTACGCTTTATGTAATTTACGCATACAGGCAGAAGAGGATCAAGACAGCCAAGATCGTCATATCCGTGATACTGGTATTCATATTCCTGCCGGCCATGTTCTTTACCAACGGCGGCGTTGAAGGCGGCACACCTATCTGGCTGCTCCTCGGTACGATCTATATAGCTCTTATACTTGAAGGAAAGTTCAAGATCGCGATGTTCATCAGCGAAGGTGCCGTATTGGTTGCTACCTGGGTCTTCGGATATTATCATCCCGAATACATCACACAGTATTCGACATGGGGCAACTATTTCGATACGCTTGTGACTTTGTTCGTCGTCAGTTTTGTCATCGGCATCCTTGTCGCGTTTCAGATCAGGCTTTACCGCAGGGAAGAAGAACACAAGAATGTCGAGCGTCTCTTTACGCAGACGGCTACTGCTCTCGTAAACGCGATCGATGCGAAAGACAAGTACACTCACGGTCATTCCGCACGTGTTGCCGAGTATTCAAGGAAGATCGCAGAGCTCGCAGGAAAGAGCCCTTCCGAGTGTGATGAGATCTACTATGTTGCTCTCCTGCACGATGTAGGTAAGATCGGTATTCCGGAACAGATCATAAACAAAAAAGGTAAGCTGACCGATGAGGAGTATGCCGCGATCAAGCAGCATGCAACGATGGGTGCGGAGATCCTTAAGGATATTAATGTTTATCCGTATCTCAGCATAGGTGCGCATTACCACCATGAGCGTTTCGACGGCAAGGGTTATCCGGACGGCCTCAAGGGAACTGATATTCCGGAGATCGCGAGGATCATCTCCGTGGCAGATGCATATGATGCCATGACATCCAGCAGGAGTTACCGTGACCCGATCCCGCAGCAACAAGTCCGTGAGGAGATCGTCGAGTGTGTGGGAACGCAGTTTGACCCTAGATTCGCCAACATCATGATCCATCTGATCGATGAAGACACCAAATACAAGATGAAGCAGAAGGACGTCATTAACCAGCCTACGATCGACGATGTGCTTACAGTGCGCAAACACAGAGACGATGTTGCTACGGGTATTCATGTCACACCCAGAACGGTAACGATCAACATCAAGGTTAGTCCTGCCGTTAATGGCACTATACCCAATCCGTCTCTGATCCTTTTCGATTCGTTAGACGGACGTTACCACTCCAATGCGAACGATGTTGCGGACCTTATGTACTTCGAGTACTGCGAACTCGGTTTTGACGGGCAGGCAAACAACGCCAATGCGCGCAGGATCGAGACCAATGAAGTAGAGTTTACGGGCACGGGAATGCGTCCCGGCAGATACAAGATCGAGGCGTGCAGGTTCAAGGATCACGCGCTGATCCGCATTACCGGCGGCGATAAGACGTACGGCATTGAAGGAAAGACCATAGAGACCATAATCGCATTGCCTGACAGTGCGCGTTATTCGTATATCGGATTTACCGGTGAGAACTGCATCATAAGCGACATGACGATCGAGCGTTCTGATGAGTTGATCACCGAAGAGGATATCCCGCGTATTGCGGAAGAGGTGACATTCATCGACGGCCCCGAAGGCGATATCCCGAATATCCAGATAGACGGTTACCGCAGCGCTTCAACTGTCGGTGTTCCTGTCAAAGGCAATATGGCGATAACTTTCCACACAATGAGCCTGCCTACCGCAAGACTCGTATGGCATTGCCCTACATGCGTCATATTCTATTCAGACGACGGCTCCGTACACGGAAAGAACTACAAGGAATTCGGCCTTATGAGACTTGACGGCGAGACCTGGAAGAGCAGCGATATGTCCGAGTGCTCGCTTCTTGTCGACCACCATGATTTCGGAGGCTGGGATGCATGGAAAAAGGCCAACAAGGAAGGTTACGACTGCGAGATCAGTTTCAAAAGGGACGGCAATGTCATTATCGCTTCCACCGAGAACCTGGGAATCTCCGTTAAGAGCACGACCGAGGTCAAGATCGATGTCGATGAGATATACGTGGCTCTGACAGGCGACCAGGTCGCACTGACCGACATCAGGATCATCGATAAAACGATTTAAGGATTGTTTAATAATTGATAAGCGATAATCAGGGCAACAAAACCCGGAGAGGTATCGCTTAATGTCCAAAGCTAATACAAAAAACAACTACGGCAAGTTCCTGCTATTGTGGGCCGGAGAGTTCATATCGTCCATCGGAGGCGGTCTGACAAGTTTCGGTCTCGGCCTTTATATATTCCAGAAGACGGGAAGAGCTACCGACATGGCACTCCTTACGCTTCTCGGATTCCTTCCCGGACTGCTCCTCAAAGTGCCTGCAGGCGTTCTTGCAGACAGGTACGACAGAAGGCTCCTCATGATGCTCGGAGACGGCCTGTCGGGCTTAGGAGTGCTCTTTATCCTCATCTGCATGATGCGCGGAGATTGCGCTCTCTGGCAGATATATGTCGGTACGACGATAAGCTCAGTTTTTTCTGCCCTGCTCGAACCCTCATATACGGCAACGATCACAGACCTTCTTACCAAGGAACAGTACTCGAAAGCCAACGGTCTCGTTTCCATGGCGGGCAGTTCGAGATATCTCTTCTCGCCGATCATCGCAGGATTCATTCTTGCTGTATCAGACATCAAGCTCATCCTCATCATTGACATCTGCACATTCTTCCTTACCGTCATCGTGGCAGCTGTCGTAAGACGCGGTCTCGAGACAAAAAAGGCAGAGAACAAAGAGACATTCTTTGCAAGTATGAAGGAAGGCTGGCATGCGGTATCCGGCAACAGGGGTCTTATCGTTCTGATCGTCATATCTTCCCTGATCTGCCTGTTCATGGGCGTGTTCCAGGTATTGGCCGAGCCTTTCGTACTTTCCTTTGCTGACAGCACGACACTCGGCATCGTCGAGACCGCAGCCGCTTCAGGAATGCTGGTAACGAGCATCATCTTAGGAATAAGGGGTATTAAGAAGAACTTCGTAAGGGCTCTGTGGATGGGTCTTGCAGTCTCAGGCATCGGCATGGCGCTGTTTGCCGTCTGCCAGAACATATATGTCATCTGCGCATTCGGCTTCTTGTTCTTTGCGAGCCTGCCGTTTGCCAACAACAGCCTTGACTACCTTGTAAGGACCAACATTCCTTCCGAGCTGCAGGGACGTGCATGGGGCTTTTTGGGAACGATCTCACAGCTCGGATATGTAGTCGCATACGGCCTTTGCGGTGTGACCGCAGATATGGCGGGTAATCTGACGGGAAAGGGAGTAGGAATGGGAGCGGCGGTTACCGTTATTTTCTCCGGAGTTTGTCTGGTGGTCGTCGCTCTCATTATGTCCCGCATCAAGAAGATCAGGGAGCTCGAGCATTCTTCCATCATCATGGAGGAAACAGTAGAGGCGGCATAAATGTTATAATTCCAATATGGAATTGATAACCAAAGACAAAAGACCGGGATCCAATCTTTCTATCGATGTCTTCTACGAGGAGACTGAAGGATTCTCTGAATATATCAACGACAGCTCCGTCTATAAGATGGTGCTTGTCTATGAAGGTTCTTTTGTCGTCGAAGAGAACGGCGAATACAGGGTCGTTACTGCCCCGGTCGGAATGCTGCTGAACGAGAGGGCAAAGCTTAAGATCGAATCCCAGACAGGAGTTAAGACCCGCACCATATTCTTCAAGCCTTCGTTCATCAGGGAGGAGTTCACGTTCGAAGCCACTAATTCCGGGGTGTTCGAGAAGCAGACTTCCGGTTCCATATATCAGGACTATCTGCTCCTTAAGGAGTTCAACAGACCCGGAAGAGATATCGCTTACTATTCGCTTACTGTCATGGAATTTCATGTGATCAACAGGCTTGCCATAAGCGTAAGGTATGACATAGTTAACCAGCCTGATGAATACTGGGTCTTAAGGACAAGGTTCTTCCTGATATCGCTGTTGTTCGAAGGTACTGCAGACGGCTACATCAACTTCAGGCAGTATGAACTCTTTAAGGACCGTTTTGTTGCCAAGGTCGCCATGTATATGTCTATGAACCTGGGCGAGGAGATAACGCTTACAGACCTTACCAAACGTTTCTCCGTCAATAAGAATGCTTTGAACGAAGCGTTCAAAAAAGAGACTTCAAAGTCGTGCATGGCTTATCTTGAGGAGTTAAGAGTCTCTGTGGCAACGAATTATCTTCAGTATAACGACATGACCATCAGCGAAGTGGGCAATTTCTGCGGTTATCCGGACCAGAACTACTTCTCCAAAGTCTTCAAGAAATACACGGGCATGACCCCGAGCGAGTATCAGAAGCAGATGAGAGGTTTGTGCTGATAGTACCCCTTTTCGTGCCGATATTCCTAACAACTGGTATCCGTGATGTGTAACATCATAAGCATCAAGCTTATGGAGGGACATGGAATGAAGAAAGCATTTGCACCCGCGGCTGTCATGCTCGCCGCAGCGCTTCTGCTCGGAGGCTGTGCGGCATCCACGGCTGGCCTCGAGCACAAGACGGAAGCAGAGACAGTTAACGTTACTACCGGTATGTTCGCACAGGCGATCGACAAGAACGTCACCTATGTGCAAAACGGCAGCGACTGGACCGAGGAGAGTTCTGAGATAACGGACTGGAAGCTCGCGGAAGGATACGATATTCAGGATACGGTCTGGGTCTTCAAGAACGACGATGCGACCGCGATGACCGATTACCTTGACTCGTCATTCTTTGAGAAACCGGCAACGTGCTACTTCCACTTCGGCACGGATCTGGGTGACATGCAGACAGAGATCATCAAGAGCGGCGACAAGCCCACGGGACTGAAAGTTACGCTTGGCATGACCGCCGAACTGGTGTTCCAGTGCAAGGGCCAATCGACATACATGTACGGCATTGAGGTAAACAGCGCAGAGATCTCCGAGGACGGCTCGGTCGTGCTCTCTGTGGGAGCAAACGGCGATACCTTCAAGATCAACGTTCCTGCAGGTGTTCAGTCCTGCGAGTGGGACAAGTTCCTGCAGGAAGAATCTTCTACTTTTATCGCTTCCACTAGCTTTGACGATCTGCCTTCGTTCGAGGTGACATCTTCCTGCCTGGAAGGCGGTGTTTGGGATACGAAGATCACCAACACTTCTTCCGGCGAGAACCTTTCGCCTGATCTTGCCTGGGAGCCCGTAGACGGCGCGTCACAGTACGTGGTCATCATGATCGACGGTGCATGGCTGCACATGGACGTGTTTACAACTGAGACTTCCCTGGCAGAAGGCGCATACGGCAGCGGCAGCAAGGGCGCACAGTATGTCGGTCCCTACCCGCCGAAAGGCAACCCGCACACATACTCCGTGTTCGTCTTTGCTCTCGCAGGCGAACCAGGCGACGTGACCTTGTCGTTCGACAGCAGCGGGAACACCATCAACAACATTTACGAAGCGCTTGATACCGATGCAAACGGCAACACGGGCAATGTGATCGCATACGGAAGACTGGATGGCAACTTCACGCTGTTCTGATCTTCGGAGACATTAAAACGCAAAAAGATCCCGGACAATGTGAAGTGAACCCCTGAAGTTTGTTCAACTTCAGGGGTTCACTTCAATGCACCGGGATCTTTTGTATTATAATGACTTTGTCGAAAGGGGCATCACAATGATAGTCAGAGAATACACCGGGCAGGATCTGCCTGACATGATAAAGATCTGGAACGAAGTCGTCGAAGACGGCATCGCATTCCCGCAGGAAGAACTGCTTGATATGGAGAGCGGGAAGGAGTTTTTCGCGTCGCAGAGTTATACCGGAGTGGCGGAAGAAGACGGCAGGATCTACGGTCTGTACATACTTCATCCGAACAACGTCGGAAGGTGCGGACACATCTGCAATGCAAGTTATGCCGTTGCCTCCGGATTGAGAGGAAAACACATAGGCGAGAAGCTCGTATTAGACTGCCTGAAGAAGGGCAAGGAGATCGGGTTCAGAGTGCTCCAGTTCAATGCCGTAGTCGAGAGCAATATCCACGCAAGACACCTGTATGAGAGGCTCGGGTTCACGCAGCTCGGTACGATCACGGGCGGCTTCCGGATGAAGGACGGGCATTACGAGAATATCTGCCCGTATTTCAAGGAACTGTAAAAAGAACGCGCCGGCCGGTGACCGACGCGTTTTTGTTTAAACTGTTATGCGTTATCAGCAGGGGTAACCGAATGACTTGAGGAGTTCCTTGACCTGCTTTACGCCGTCTTCGTCGTAGCTGGATACTTCGAGAACCATGTCATCGATATAGTACATGGCGGAGAAGTGATCTTTCTCGTTTGATTCGATGTAGTAGCCCCAGCTGCCCTTGTGATATGCCGACTCGACATCCTTCCTATCCTTTGCCCAGACGTTGTAGTAGTTAACGAAGTATTCGTCTGCCTCGTCCTTCTCCTCGAATACGGAGTATGCGATGTAAGCATGTGTCATCCAGTCGTCTTCATTGAATTCCGCACCCTGGATGTAGTAGACGTCATCATAGATAAAAGGTTTGTCCGTGTCGTCAAAGTTTGTTGCCCAGAGTTCATAGTCTTTGAGCTCGCGGTAATCTTCACCCTCGTCCCAATCGAATATGTCTTCGAAAGCGTCCTCCAGATCATCGTCATCAATCTTCTTGAACTTCTTGGAGCAGGATGTGACGGATATGAGCATTGTGCCGATGAGAACCGCCGATACTACCTTCTTCATTGTTTTCATAACTCTGTCCTCCTATTTCTTTTTGCGACCCGCCGTTTACCGGAAATAACCCCTCAGGGACCGCTCAAGATAATTTTACCAATTTCCGTCTCCGTAATGGTATTGTTCTGTTGGGATAATAGATGATGCTATTTTGCTGATTAAGTTAAAAAGTCCCCGGGCCCGGGATAGTATTATATTAGGATAGGGGAACGAAAATGAAGTTTAAGAGAGCACATGTAGTAATAGTAATCGGCCTGATCCTTCAGATGCTTTTCTATGCATTTATGATCGGTGATGGTTCTGTCGTATCCACATACGACAAGTACGCTTCGGGTGAGTACTATTTCCGTGCGCGCGCCAAGACTACCCAGCCTGACGACAGCCTTCTCTACGATACAACCATCGATACATCGAAAACGAAGAACATCCTTCTGTTATCGACCGGAGCGGAAGTCACAGCATACAATATGCACGGCCCGTACTGCACGGTTGTGTACGGCGATGAAGTCGTAGAGGATTTCCCTTATTACAGACTGAAATTCCTGACCGATGATGACAAGGATATCTTCTTCGGAAAGACATATACGGAGGAAGAGTATAATGCTCTCCTCAAAAAGATCATGGACGATCCTTCCATGGAGAAGATGCTGAGTGACAAGAAAATGCTTCCAAGCAAGAAAGACTTCATCTTCCCGGTGGTCGTGGTCGTTTATTCGCTGGCGATGGCCATCGCGCTGTTCCTGTTACGGGACGACAGCATGTGGTCTGAGATCATACTGACGATCTGGGTATTGCTGAGCATCCTCTTCGATATCATCTACGCCAACGCGGGTCTCTTCTGAATTAAAAACGCCCTGCGCGAAGCAGGGCGGTGGAGAGGAAAACATCTTTTGCTGTTACATTACGCTTGAACTTGCTTCGGGGTTTTGCTCGTCCTTATCGAATGCTTTCGCATAGATGTTATAGGTGTTTTCATTGGCAAAAGAATAACCGACTGCCGCTTCAATTACGTCAAAGCAGCTCGTGAATCCTTCGGCAGCCTTGTATGCCGCTTCTGCAACGATGGCAGCGTTCTCTTCGGATCTCTTGTATCCCCAGAAGTCGAGGATGACAACGTCGACGCCGTTATAACGTGCAATGTTCAGGATCCTCTCGAATCGCTTTCTGTAAACGTTGTCGATGCGTGTGCTGTCAGGCTGCGCGCCGGTTCCGTATGCAGATATGAAAGGCGAAGTGAAAGCCGTAATGAATTCGGGAGCCGAGCAGGATATTACGTCAACGTTGAACCAGTCTTCTTCACGGAGCATCTTGTAGCCGTAGTTGTCTTCCTTGATGACGGTGACATCGGGAGTATAGATGCAGTCGTCGTTGGTAAGGCATGAGCTCATCGTGTGGGGAGCGTTGAAGCCTGTTGTCTTATGAGGAGTATAGAACTTCCTGATCGCGTCAGCTGTGTTGAGGCAGGGATAGAGGTTGGTGCATCTGCAGAGGCACTCTTCCTGGGAGGAGTTGCCGTTCTCAGTCTCTCCGCCCGGCTTTACAGCGGAAGCACAGTTAAGGACTGCGACCTTCTTGCCGCGGGATGCGTACTCGCGTGCTGCATCGAGAGTCTTGCGGGAAGATATCTTTATCTCCGCGTTTCTTGTGCCCTCGGGGAGGTTACGGAGCAGATCATACTCACGGAAAACCTTCTGGTTGGCTGCCGAGCGGGTAGTAGCCGCCTTGAGCTCGGGATTGCGGGTAAAATTCGTGACAGTGTCTCTGAATGCCGCAATGTTATCTGTCTTTATCGCAAATTGCTTGTAAGTATCAGTCATTTTACCCACCTTCCTTGGTGACCTAGGTCACAGACTATTTACAATTGTGGATTATATGTAAACCAATTGTGAACTGCAAGTGGAAATGTGGCGGAAATGTGTTATTTAACAATGAAATTAACAAAAAAGACATAGATTTACTATCCAAGAGCCCCTTTCTGCTCTTGAATCGTAATAATCCTTGGATTGAATTGTGAACTTATTCTTCCCCGGAGCCGTCCAGGATAATGTTCATTGCCTCGTGGTTCGTTCCGAATCCGAGACTTTCGTAAAGAGGCCTTCCGCTCTCGGTCGCATCGAGGCTTATCTCGGTTACGCCCCTGCTTTCGGCCAGATCTATCAGCATCTGAACCATCTCGCGGGCAAGGCCCTGCCTTCTGTATGCGGGATTGGTGTAAACATTCATGAGGTGCGCGCGTTTGCCGGTAGGATGGCCATATGTGGGCATGATGTCTATAAAGCTCAGACTGGCGCATGCGACCGGACGTCCGTCGTCAAATACAAGGACCGTCGCATCGTTGCCGCACGCGAAATACTCCTCGGACGACTTTACCAGCGTCTCGCTGAAGACGTAATCGTCCGGAAGCGAATTGACCACACGGAGCATCTCAAGCCTTATGCTCATGAGAGCATCCATGTCGTTAACTGTCGCAAATCTCATTTCAACCATACGGAAATACTAACACAATAAAGGCTTTTGCAGGCAATCAAATGTTACATTTTCGGACACACATTATTAAAAGATAGGGTATGTACGCGTGTTATAATCAATGCATACTTCTAGGGAAAATGGTATGCGCACGCGCGTTTGGAGTTATTGATGGGAAAGAGCGCCAGACGGATCGACGATATAAAGATGCTATGTCTCATCCTGGGAGGCGTGGTAATCAACCTTGTGTTCACAAAGCTCGCAGAGTTTTCCCCGGTTCCTTTATATCTTGACTGCGTAGGCACGATCCTGGCCGCGATAGTCGGCGGATACTTCCCAGCGATCCTTATCGGCTTCCTTACAAACTTCATAAGCGGAATGAGCGAGATTTCCAATGCTTATTACAGCGTTATCAGCGTATTTATCGCCATCGCCGCATCGGCATTCGCATCAAGGAAGTACTTTAAGCTCTCATGGAAGCTGATCTTCCCCATACTGACTTTTGTTATCCTGGGCGGCGGTGTCGGATCTGTTATAACCTATCTGATCTACGGCAGCTCGATAGGCGAAGAGATATCGTCCGGTCTTGCATATCAGATCTATGACGGATTCATTCACAACGAGTTCGTGGCCGAACTGGTCGCCGGACTGATAATCGATATCCCGGACAAAGTCATAACCGTTGCAATATCTATGCTTCTTGCAAAGGTCATCCCGAACAAACTGTTCCCCGCAAGGCTCGAGCTTAAGTTCAAGCAGGCAAAGATCACAGGCATGTCACTGAGCGGCAAGGTGGTCATCCTGGTATCGGCAGTCGTCATCAGCGTTGCCGGAGCAGTATCCTATACCAGCTTCACGCAGTTTGAAGAAGCGCTTGTCGAGCAGGAAGCGGACTTCGCTTATGAAGTGGCAAACTATGCGGCCCAGCAGGTAGACCCTATCCTGGTGGATAAGTTTATTGAAGAGGGCACGGATAATTACTATTACAATGTGACCGAGAGGAAACTCGAGGATATCCTGCAAAGCGCTCCCAAGCTGGAGTACCTCTATGTTTACAAGATAGAAGAGGACGGCTGTCATGTCGTTTTCGACCTGGATACGCCGGAGACCCCGGGCGCCGAAGCCGGAACGGTGATACCTTTTGATGCGAGTTTCACCGAGTCTATCCCCGCGCTCCTTGCGGGCGAAGAGATAGATCCCATCATAACTGACGACACGTACGGCTGGCTCCTCACGGTGTATGTTCCGCTCTATGACGATGACGGCAACTGTGTGTGCTATATTTGTGCCGATATACCCATGCCGGATATCGTCAGGGACGAGATGATGTTCGTGTCCAAGATGCTCTCGCTTCTTCTCGGATTCTTCGGAGCGATCCTTGCGATGGGTGTATATCTGTCTAACAGATTCCTGGTAGAGCCCATCAAGGCGATGTCTTCCGTAACGAAGAGATTCGATTACTCCACGCCTGAATCCAGAGGCAGCACCATAGCTAAGGTAACCGGTCTGAAGATCAAGACGGGTGATGAGATCGAAGATCTCCACAGAGCGCTCGTCCGCAACACCAAGGACACGGTCACATACATTACCGAAGCAGAGCGCAAGTCCGAGACGATCGAGAAGCTCCAGACAGGCATGATCAACATCATGGCAGACCTCGTCGAGAGCCGTGACCAGTCGACGGGCATGCACATCAAGAATACCGCTTCCTACGTCGAGATAATCGTCGATAAGATGATGGAAGAAGGCATCTATGCCGATGAGATCAGCGAGAAGTTCAAAACAGATATCGTCGCTTCTGCGCCTCTCCACGATATAGGAAAGATCGTCATCTCCGACGTCATCCTCAACAAGCCCGGAAAGCTCACCGAAGAAGAGTTTGAGAAGATGAAGACGCATTCGACCGCGGGTGAGCAGATCATCAACAGCGTTATCAATACGGTAGAAGATGCTGACAGCGGTTATCTCCTCCAGGCGGAAGACATGGCGCACTACCACCATGAGAAATGGAACGGCCAGGGGTATCCCGAAGGTCTGGTCGGCGCAGACATCCCGCTGTCGGCAAGGATCATGGCCGTGGCGGATGTTTTCGACGCGCTCGTATCCAAGAGAAGTTACAAGGACGGCATGCCTTTTGATAAGGCAATGGATATAATTAAAGAAGGTGCGG
The DNA here is from genome assembly GCA_024692105.1 of Saccharofermentans sp. The sequence continues at coordinate 4,933 of JAILMZ010000108.1, read as the reverse complement.
GCTCGCACTTTGATCCGATGATAGTGAAAGCGTTTGTCGATTCGGCAGATGAGGTAAGAAAGATAGCAGAAGCAAGAAGCGAGACATGACCCATTACATAACGGATTTCGAAGTAATATCGCTTTTTATACTTATCGCCCTCGGCGTTTTCATTTACACACGTTATTCCAACGAGAACGAGAAGAATCACGAATACAAGAATTTCACGACGATCGTAGCCGCAGCGTGTTTCTTTGATGTCATGGCATCGGAGTCGGTCAACCGTCACTGGCCTGTCGGGGCAGAGATGCTCGGGTACGCAGTTTGATCCGAAAATCGTCGATGCGGTCATAAAGATAATCTCAGAAGAGTGATGTAGCAGCTTTGGTTTGTGATTGTAGCACGGGTGTAACACATGCCGGCATAAAGCCTGCTAATATATCCGTGAGCAATAGACCGTTGCTCGTGATTTATTCATACGGTCCCCGGAGCTGAACTACCCACCGGGGGCCATTTTTTATTGCTGTTCGTTTTTCTTCTTCTCGCACTCGGGACAGAATGTCATCGGGGTTATCGAGAAGAAAGATTCTTTCTTATATCCGCACTTGGAGCAGATGAAAACATACTTGGTGAAAGCGGAACCCATCGTGGTGCTCATGATCCAGGTTCCGTCGGAATCATCCGCAGGCTTGGGAGGTATGGCAGATTCAGCCGGTTCTTCCTCGGCAACTTCAGATGAGAGCTTATCCAATTCATTCTCAAGGGAGACGTCCTGTCCGGACTCTATCGTATCCTCATCAAACCACGTTCTCGGCTTGGGTTCGCCAAAAGTGCACTTGGTGATATAGAAGGGGCATTCGCTACACGCATTCCTTGTAACGCACATCCTGTAGATGCCTCTTAATAATTGATCTACCTGTTGTTCTCTATTGTTAGTACCCATAGATATTGCTCCTTTGTCAAAAGGAAGATAGATATCGTAATTATACACTCGTAAAAAGTGCCTGATAAGGTACGTTCCCATATGTTGACATTATGTTCACATGTTGACAGATACCCCCTGAGGGTATATTATGACGGCGAAACAATATACCCCCACAGGGTATATATTACAGGAGGTAACCATGCCCTCGAAGAAAAATACGAAGCCTTGCTGCTGCAAGAAAAAGATGCGTTCCGAAGCTGAAGTAAAAGATCTTATCACGCGCCTTAACCGCATAGAGGGACAGGTCAGGGGAGTAAGGAAGATGATCGAGGAAGATGCATACTGCGTTGACATCCTGACTCAGGTGAATGCCGCAAGATGCTCGCTCAACAGTTTCTCGAAGGTCCTTCTTAAGAGCCACATCAAGTCTTGTGTTGAAGAAGATGTAAGGAACGGTTCCGAAGAGAAGATCGATGAACTCGTCGATCTCCTTCAGAAGATGATGAAGTAAAGATGCAAAAGTATAACATCACGGGAATGAGTTGCGCCGCATGTCAGGCGCATGTTGAGAAGGCTGTCAAAGGCGCGCCGGGAGTAACATCCTGCAGCGTCTCTCTTCTCACGAATTCCATGACAGTGGAAGGCGATGCCAACCCCGAAGAGATAATCAAAGCAGTCGAAGGTGCCGGCTACGGAGCTTCTCTTGCTGACAGGGCAGGAAAGAAAGACGCTGCGATCGGATCTTTGGAAAATTCTCTTGAGAACAAAGAGACGCCGTTGCTCGTATCGCGTCTTGTCGCATCGGGAATATTTCTTCTGATCCTGATGTATGTCTCGATGGGACACATGATGTTCGGTTTCCCGTTGCCGTCTTTCCTGGAAGGAAATCCTGTCGCGCTAGGAATAGCCGAGATGCTTTTTGCGGGCATCATCATGGTGATCAACCAGAAGTTCTTCATAAGCGGTACAAAGTCGCTTCTAAAGAGAGCTCCGAACATGGATACGCTTGTTGCCATGGGCTCGGGAGTATCCTTTGCATACAGCGTCGTGACGCTTATAAGGATGACGGCCTCGGAATGTCCGCATGATCTGATGGACGATCTCTACTTCGAATCCGCAGCCATGATAGTCACCCTCATTACGGTGGGAAAACTCCTCGAGTCCATATCCAAAGGACGCACCACGGATGCGATAAAATCACTTATCAAACTCTCACCCAAGACTGCGGTTGTTGTAAGGGATGGGAACGCGGTTACAGTCGATATTACAGAGGTAGCAAAGGGAGATATAGTCGAAGTAAGACCGGGCGAACAGATTCCCGTAGACGGAGTCGTGGAAGAAGGTTCCAGCGCCGTCGACGAGTCGGCACTGACGGGCGAGTCCGTGCCTGTTGATAAGCTTCCCGGAGACAAGGTATCCGCAGCGACCATGAACACTTCCGGATTTATAAGGATACGTGCGACGGCGGTCGGAGAAGATACTGCACTAGCAAGGATAATACAGACTGTCGCAGATGCCGCTGCGACAAAGGCACCCATCGCAAGGATGGCGGATAAGGTGGCGGCTGTTTTCGTGCCCTCTGTACTGATACTGTCTGTCGTGGTCACGGTCATATGGCTTTGTACGGGTGCTGCCATAGGGCCTTCGCTCACGCGCGGCATCGCGGTGCTCGTCGTATCCTGTCCGTGCGCACTGGGCCTTGCCACACCGGTTGCCGTAATGGTCGGTAACGGCGTGGCGGCAAAGAACGGAATACTCTTCAAGAATGCTGCTGCGCTGGAGCAGACTGGAAGAGTTACGGTGATAGCGCTGGATAAGACGGGAACACTGACGGAAGGCGTGCCGGAAGTAACGGATGTTCTCCCCGCAGACGGTTTCGGGGAAGAAGATCTCCTCGCGAAAGCAGCTTCCGTTGAAGCGGGCAGCGAGCATCCTCTCGGCAAAGCGATCGTATCCTATGCGAAAGACAAAAGTATAACTACGGTATCCTGCAGTGAACTCAAGGCGATACCCGGAAGAGGGTTGGGAGGAACCGTCTCCGGCATGAAAATCTTGGCAGGCAACGAAGAGTTCATCGCGGAAGAAAGCGTTGTTCCCGGGTCTGCCGTAACTGAATCACAAAGACTTGCAGACGAAGGCAAGACACCTATGTTCTTCGCGGTGGACGGAAGGTTTGCAGGCATCATAGCAACTGCGGACAAGCTCCGCGCAAATGCTGCCGAGGCGGTATCGGAACTTCACAATCAGGGCATATATGTCGTAATGCTGACAGGCGATAACGAACGCACCGCGCAGGCCGTGGGACGCACTTCAGGCGTGGATAAGATCATCGCGGGACTTCTTCCCGAAGACAAGTCGGCCGTGATATCAAGACTCAAAGAATACGGTACGGTGGCGATGGCGGGAGACGGCATCAACGATGCACCTGCGCTTACGACGGCTGATATCGGAATAGCGGTCGGAACTGGAACGGACATAGCGATCGACAGTGCCGATGTCGTCATCGAGAGATCGGATCCGCGAGACATTCCCGCAGCGATAAGACTTTCTCGAAGAACGCTTACCGGAATAAAGCAGAACCTGTTCTGGGCATTCATTTACAACATACTTCTCATACCTTTGGCGGCAGGCGCGTACTCGGCACTGGGGATCGCGATGAGTCCGATGCTGGGCGCTGCGGCGATGAGCCTGTCAAGCTTTACCGTATGCATGAATGCGCTCAGGATAAACCTCTTTGATCCGAAGAACGCATCACGCGACAAGAAGAAAGGAAATTTGGCGGATATTCCGTCTGATGTTATATTCAAAAACGAACACAAAGGAGAAACGGACATGACAAAGACCATCAAGATCGAAGGCATGATGTGCGGACACTGCGAAGCGACAGTCAAGAAGGCGCTCGAGGCTATTGACGGCGTTGCTTCCGCCGAGGTATCTCACGATGCGGGAACGGCAGTTGTCGCTCTGGAAAAAGACGTCGCTGACGATGTTCTTACGAAGGCAGTGGAAGACAAAGACTTCAAGATAACGGGCATCGAATAAACTGATGACGGACACGGTTGTCACAACTGAATACGGTCAGGCAGAAGGCATAGTGCGGGGCGGCTGCAGATGCTGGTTCGGCCTGCCTTTTGCCAAGGCACCCGTGGGTGATCTTGCATTCAGGCATCCTGAAAAACCCGATCCCTGGGATGGTGTGTACAAGGCCGTGAAGGGCATGGCAAATCCGCTTCAGGGACACGGACACAAAAAGTATGGATACACGGACAGGGACTGTTTGTATCTGAATGTGTTTGCACCTGATACGGAAGAAGAAAATCTGCCTGTCATGGTGTGGATATTCGGAGGCTCGTACTGCACAGGCGGTACAGGACTTAAAAGTATGGATTCGGATGATCTCGAATACGACATGACAAGGTTTGCAAAAGACACCCAAACGATAGTCGTCACATTCAATTACAGACTTAACATGGAAGGGTTCCTGAACCTTTCTTATATCGATCCGTCTTACGAGATGAACAACGGTCTTTACGACCAGATCGCAGCACTCCGGTTTGTGCGTGATAACATCGGTGCGTTCGGAGGCGATGATAAGAACATCACGGTCTTCGGCCAGTCTGCAGGCGCGGCATGCATACTCGCACTCATGACACATCCGGATGCCGCACCTCTCTTCGATAAGGCGATAGTGCAGTCGGCGTGCGTTGATTCATTCTGGAACATAGAAGAGAGCAGAAAGATGACAGAGCTCTTCCTGAAGTATATCGGCATCAGCAGGAACGAGGTCGGTAAGCTCAGGACGATTGACAAGGAGGCAGTCTATCTGGCTGCAAAGAAACTGAAGCGCAAGGTCTTCTCCGGAGGCGATGTGAGGTGTGCTTTCTCACCTGTCATTGACGGCGTGACCATAAGAGACTATCCGTCCAGGCTCGCATCAGGCTGCGACAAGCCGCTTCTGATGGGAACGGTCAAGAGTGAGGCAAACCTCTTCGTTAACGACGTCCCGGACATACTGATGTTTATAGCGGC